>CAJMEO010000035.1 GCA_905212505.1 uncultured Christensenella sp. | reverse complement strand
TATAAAGAAGGGAATATATGACAAAACCTATTAATGTTGAAGCGTATAAGCACATTCATGAAAACAGCCAATTGGCATTTTGTATAGTACAAACCATGTGATAAATGAAACTAAAAGTAAGATTGATAAACAGATATTTGAAGATTATGCAAACGGAAAGAAAACAACTGAAATAGTTGAAGATTCGAATAAGAAAAGACTTAAAACAAAACAAGGACTAAATTTTTCTATCAGCATTATTTTCAAAATGCTACGAAATCCAAAATATATTGGCAAATTTGTTATGGAAGATGTTGAGTATACAAACATTTTTTTCAACAATTATTGATGAAAAAACTTTTAACAGGTGTAATTTGATTATAGATAAACACAAGCATAGACAAAGAAAAGAAATAGATGATGAAAATTTTAAGTGGTAAACTCTATTTCGGTCAATGTAGCTATCTTATGACTGCTGAAACAGGAACAAATTAAATAGGTGTTGTTCATAGATATTACAAATGCTTTGGCAAAAAGAAAAACAACAAAATGTGAAAAGCATAATGTTGGAAAAGAATTTATTCTTTATCCTTTGGCACAACTATTCCAAAACAGTCATGTAAAAAGAAATACGAAACACTTATTTCTAAATGTTTCGTATGACTCTCTCTTGGCGGAGAAGATGGGATTCGGACCCATGCGCCCTGTTACAGACCTAACCCCTTAGCAGGGGGTCCCCTTAACCACTTGGGTACTTCTCCAAATTGCTTAAGCATTTTTTATTCACTTAACGCAATTTATATTATCAAATAAAAATCAAAAAGTCAATAATTTTTGTGATATTTTTAATTTTATGATTTTTTTGTATAGTTTGATATAGGTGTCGAAAGGTAAAAATAATGATTTTTGCATAAATTCGACACAATTTTTTATTTTCCAAGAAATTTGAAATAAAATGGGGGTGTAATGATTAATACGAAAAGATAATACGGCTAAAAAGAAGACTGCGTTAAAAAAGCAATTGTGTAAAAAGATTTCGTCTGCTGACGATGTTTATTTGACAAAAATGAAGATTGCTGTTAGACAAGTTCGTTCAGATAGAAACGGTCGTATAGTTTAGGGCACAACAAAATATTTTTTGAAGACAAGAGAAAATTTGTCTTTTGCTGCAAAAATGCTTTGTCGTGTTAGTAAATCAATGCTTTTTCACAAGAAATTTGCGATATCGCAACAAGTGCATAATTTTTTGTAAATGAAAAAATTAAATTTCGAAATTTTATAGTTGTGTACTACGGTGTTAAAAAGTGACAGGCTTGAAAACAAAAATATTATTAGATTAAACTAAAATTTTTTATATTTTTATCGTCTTTTCTTTAAAGCAAATTATTTATATTGATAAACTTCTATTTCCATGTTAATTCGGCATTGTTTTAGATAATCTTCACCATATTTTTCAAGGACTTTTTTAAATTCTTTATTATTATGCTTATAAAATCTGTCATAAAACTTAAATACGTCAAGATTTTTTTCTTTTGAATAATTCAAACTATCTTCAACTAAATTCGATATTTTTTCTTTGATTTTTTCGCATAAAGTGGGCGTTAAATAGTTTTCGTTAAGTTCAACAATTTTAGGACTTTTTTTTGTGTTGTCCAAAATTTCAGCAACATTGCAAAAGATATTTAATTTAACATTCATGATAAGTTCGTTTTTGTTAACTCTAGACTGAATTTTTGTTTGAGTATTTTCCACTTTGATTGTTACGGTGCTGTTATTGTAGTATTTTTTATCTGTGATATTTTCAACCTTAACAAATCCTTTGTTTGCATGCTCTTTTGCCCAAGAAAAACCCTTAGTAAGATCTTTTGATATTATTTCAATAAACTTTCCATTTTTATATACTGCGCCCTCCCCGTTATTTTTAACAAGAGGCTCAACTGTTGAACCTTGTGACGAGCCTCCGCCACCGCTTCCGCCTTGCCCACTTTCTTGACTTGTTCCGCCACCAGAACTGTCCCCGCCCGAACTGGCGTCTTGATTATTTTCATTTTTATCGGGAGTTTCAATAACTGAAATCAGTGAAGTTCCCGAGAATGAGAAATAGTCATTAAAAAATGCTCCCAGCGTTGTTGCACTTGCGGTTTCAACAATGTTATTGTTAAAACCTAAATTGTTTTGAAGGCTTGAACTTGAATTATTGTTTAGTTCTGCCGAGCTTTCAAGCAAATCTTTTGCTTTTCCTTTGCATTGAAGAACTATTGCAGACATTGTGATTTTATGATTACGATAAAGATAGTCTAATATGTTCATCACGTCTTCACCAATTATGCCTTCACCTAAAATTATTATATTTGCATGTTCAAAGCCAATTATTTTGCCAAGTTTTATGCTTAGGTTTGAAATGCAGTTGTATAAAGATGAGCCATCGTCTTCAACTATTTGCAGATTTTCGTTACTGCTTATATTGCTTTTTGGTGAAATTAATTGAAGACCAATATTAAAGTTGTCGTCCTTTTTATCTATTGAAATTCCTGTCACAATTGCTCGTGTGTCGGTTTGAGCAGGCATTGAAATTGTTAGGGGGAGCATGATTACAAAAAATATTAACAGAAATAAAAAATATTTATGAGTTTTTAAATATTCCTTTAATTTATCAATCATTTTGTTTCTCCTTTTGGCTTTTTAAAACTTGCAATAAGCAAAAATATTGGCAAAAACAAGATAAAGCCCAAAACGAAAATTCCTATTTTGTTATAAAAAAATTCTGTCACTGAATGATTGTTGATTTGTGGAATGAAGTGTGAAATGAACAACAAAATGACAATTGCAACACAACAATATGTGTGATTAAAATTAAAAGCTTTGCTTAAGCAATATGAAATTGAATACACACAAAATGCATTTTGAAGCACAATTAAAGGAATCCATAAAACCGTTGTGAATATATCAATTTTGAAATATCCAAAACTCGTATCTTTAAATTGAGTCATGGTTATCAAACTTTCATGAACAAATGGTGCAAGTTTATCAAGAACGGCAATAAACAAAGCATAGAACGCTGTGACAAGAATAAAGATTACAACGAATGTAATTATTAGTTTTTTATAGTAATGCTCTTCTTTTGATGAAACATTTTCCATAAAAGTGAATAAAAAGATATATTCACAAGATTGTATTAATAAATAACTTAAAGCCGTCATAAATTCACCGTTTGAGTGAGAAAAAAATGGGAGCACATTTTCAAAATTTGCATTATCAAAAGCAATGAGCAAGGTTATCAAAAAAATCAATAGAGCAAAAGGAATGAAAATTTGATAACTTCTTGCCAAAACTTTAATGCCTTTGATTGCCACATAGCAAATTGTCACAGCAACGGGAATGGCGTATAAAATCCAATTAATATCTGCATATATGGCTTCATAAAGTAGATAATTCATTTGATAATTAATCAAAAGCATTTTAAACAAAAACACCATTGCAAGCAAAATCATTATAATTTTTGTTATTGTTTTTCCCATCAAGTTGCACATAATTTCAAAAAAACTTTTTCCGGGATTTTTGTTGATAACATAGCAAACAATCATTGCAAAAGATAAATTTATTATGCCAGCGATTATGCAAGTTATTATGCAATCGTTTCCAATGATTTTTGCTTGCAAGGCATTTTCAACAATTGGTCGAACAGACATAAAAATGCCTAAAAATATCAAACAAAGTTGTGTTGAAGAAATTTTGTTAGTTTTCGCTGTCATTTTTTTTGCCCTGCCTTACTAAATTTTTTTGCTTAAAAGAAACTGGTCGTGTTTTTAAACTTTTGATATTTGATTTATATAAACTATCTTTAAAATCTTGTTTTTTATATGGGGCTAGTGGGGATAAATAATCGGCACCGTAACTGTCAAAGTCGCTTAAATATGAAATAACAAAAACGAGAGCTAAACAAATTCCCACAACACCGATAATTGTTGCCATTAATGTTATAAAAAACCTTAAAAGCCTCATAACATTTGTCCCTTCAGGAATAAGATAAATCGCAATTGAACTTAATGCAACTATCATGATTGTTGGGGCACTTGCAAGATTGCTTTTTACGGCTGTGTCGCCCAAAATTAACGCTCCTATAATATTAAAGGAACTTCCCAAACTTTTTGGCGTTCTAACACTTGCTTCATACAAAATTTCGAACATAAAAAATGCAAATAAAACCTCTATTGCAGGAGGCATTGGAATGTTTTGTGAGCTGTTGATGATTGTGACCAAAAATTTTAGGGGAAGGGCTTTATAATGATAAAGTTGCATTGCAATGTAAATGCCTGGCATGGTTAAAGCAATAAATAATCCAGAAAACCGAAGAAGTCTTACAAAAGTTACAGAATTATTTTCTTCATAATAATCTCCAGCACTTTGCAAGTCTTCAATTAAAATGAAAGGAACAGTTAGTGCTATTGGACTTCCGTCAACAATAAGTGCAACACGACCTTCAAGCATTTTTCCGGTCAGGATATCAGGCTTTTCAGTCCAACCAATTTGTTTGAAAAGCGAAGTTGGTTTTTCTTCCAAAAAATCTTGCAAATAATAACTGTCAACAATTCCGTCAATATCAATCTGGCTTAATCTTTTTTTAATTTGTTTAACAACTTTTTTGTCGGCAATTTTTGTTAAATAGCAAATCGCCACTTTGCTTTTTGTAAATCTTCCAATTTCCATAGTTTCAATTTTAAGGTCGTTTGTGACCAAACGTTTTCTGATTAAATTCATATTGGAATTCAGGTCTTCAACGAAACCCTCTCTTGGGCCTCTAAGAATATTATTATTAGGAGGCTCCATAATAGTGCGCTTTTCAATTTTTTTTGTGTCTATAATTATTGCGTCTTTACAGCCATCAATAAGCAAAACCTTTTGTCCGCGTGTTAATTTGTTTATTAAATCTTCTTGACGAGAACTTAATGATAATTCGCTTGCATACAAAATTTTATAAGCCACAAATTCTGATAAATTTTGTTCCTTTGGTGTATTTTCATTCAAAATAATATGTCTATCATCGCTTTTTTTCAAAAAATTTTCATTTGAATTTATTATAGGAGCGATTATATCTTTGCTTATCACATCAAAATCAGCAAAACTTTCCAAAAAAATAAGAGCAAATTCTTTGTCAAACGCAAAAAATTTGCGAACTTTCAAACTTTCGTTATCTTTAAATTCATCTTGCAATTTTTTAACCCTATCTAAAATTTCATACATATTTTTATTTTTTTCAAAACTTTTTGTTTTATGTAACAAAATAAATAAAAAACTTTTTGATATAATG
>CAJMEO010000034.1 GCA_905212505.1 uncultured Christensenella sp. | reverse complement strand
TTTAAATTATTCATTAAATTTTCTAATATACTTTATTTTATAAATTAATATGTTAAATTAACAAAAATTTAAAAACAAAGTTAATGCCACAAAATTACAAATTCATTGTGGCATTAAAATTAATCACCATAAATTTTATGATATTCATCCATAGTTAAATACACCGTTCTTGGTCTGCTTCCATCTGCCGGCGAAATATAACGAAGTCTTTCCATTTGGTCTATAATTTTTCCTGCACGAGAAAACCCTAAGGCAAAATGTCGTTGAAGTTTTGAAATGCTTGCTTGACCAATCTCAATAACATATTTTAATGCTTCTGGAAGCAAACTATCAAGTTCGTTAGGGTCATAACCTGATGCAACAGAATTTCCTCCTTCGCTTGACTTGTTAATTTCTCGTTCAGCCTCATCACTAAATATGCTTTCATTGTTTTGTTTTACAAAATTTATAACTGCTTTTACTTCTTCATTTGACACAAACGCACATTGAATTCTTGAAGGTTCCGGCAAATCTTGTGGATAATAAAGCATATCGCCTTTACCAAGCAATTTTTCTGCACCAACTCGGTCAAGAATGGTTTTACTGTCAATGAAACTTGTAACCGCAAAAGCAATTCTTGATGGAAGATTTGTTTTTATTGTTCCTGTTATTACGTCTACAGATGGTCTTTGAGTTGCCAAAATCAAGTGAATTCCTGCCGCTCTTGCTTTTTGAGCAATACGCACAACGCGGTCTTCAATCTCTTTTTTATTTGTGCTCATCAAATCGTTCATTTCATCAATAATCATAATGATATATGGAAGTTTTTCTCTCTCTCCACTAACAACTTCTCGGGTTTCATTATACTCATCAAGTTTTTTAACATACAATTCTTCAAACAATTCATATCTTCTTTCCATCTCTTTAATTAAATAGTTAAGAGCATTGATTGCTTTGTCTGAGTTGCAAATAACTTCAGGAATTAATAAGTGTGGAAGATTATTAAACATTGAAAATTCAACACGTTTTGGGTCTACCAAAACAATTCGCAAATCTTCTGGACTGCATTTATATAATAAACTTACAAGCAAAACATTTAAACAAACACTTTTTCCACTTCCTGTTGAGCCTGCAACCAACAGGTGTGGCATTTTTTCCATGTTACAAACGCGGTAGTTCCCATTAATGTCTTTACCAAGTGCAAATGTCAACTTTCCTTTTGCACCATAAAATTCTTTGCTTTCCAAAACTTCACGAAGCCCAACAGTTGCAATTTCTTCGTTTGGAACTTCAACGCCAACAGCACTCTTGCCCGGAATTGGTGCTTCTATTCTCACTCCATGAGGCGATGCTAATGCCATGGCAATATCGTTTGAATATTGATTTATTTTGTTAACGCTTATTCCCGGTGGCATTTCAAGTTCAAATCTTGTAACGCTTGGGCCACATGTCACGCCAATAACTTTGGCTGGAACTTTAAAGTTTTCTAGCGTTCTTTCAATAATTTGACCTTTTTCTTGATAATTTTCACAATATTTGCTTGCATCTGTTGAAATTGAATTTAACAAATTTGTTGTTGGATAAACATATTTTGAAGGTTTTTTGTATGTTGCCTTAGTTGGCTCACCTTTCTTTTCTAACAAATTAGTTTGTTTATATTTCGCTCCCAAATCAAATTCTTGTTCACTTTCCATTTTTTTAACTTTATTTAGCAAATCATCAATTTTAACATCACTGACTTTTTCGCCATTAAAATTTTCTTGCTTATTGTTATTTTGACTTTGAGAAATGTTATTATTTTCAATTTGACTGTTTGTGCCACTTGTTAAGTTTGAATTGAAACTTTCAGATTTTTCATTATTTTCTGTTTCTTGTGGGTTATTTTGCTCTGGGACTTTTTCATGTTCCACTTGATTTATAAAATTATTAATTGGCAAATTTTTAAGATTATCTTCTAAATTTAAATTTCTTTTTTTCATTTGAGCAATTTCTTCGGTGGTTTGTTTGTGATAGTCTTTATCTAGCGTTGCTCTTAAAAAATCAATATTTTGTTGTTTTGTGCTTTTTTGCTGTTTATAAGAATTATTTTTGCCTGTGTAACTTGAATAGTTAAACGCATCAAAATTATTTAGTCTGTTATTTATTTCACTTTCACTTGCATCTTCATTATTAAAGATAGGTTCAGGCTGTTTAGTGTTATATATCTTTTCAAATGTGTCTATTTGAGTGTTTTTATATGATGGCACATTTCGAATTTCAGTTAAGCCTAATTTTTGTTTTGCTAAATCTCGCTTACTTTCTTCTTTTTCAATTTCTGCATCTACGGTAATTTTTGGAGATTGAACCTGATTTTCGTCAGAAAAAAGTTGCTCTTGCAAAAAACTTGATGCTCCGTTTGAAATTTTAACTTCTTCAATGCGAGTTTTTTTCTTTTTGTTTGATTTTATATAATTTGAACTATTTTTGTTAACCAAAAAGAAATCAATGATTTTGTAGGCAGAAAAAATTAACAATATTGAAAACACAACATAAGCACCAAAATATTGAATTGAAATTATTAATGGATATGTGAACAAGCCCATTAAAAGCCCGCCAACAGAAAATTGAGAAGAATATAATTCACCAAGATAAGCACCATATGAAGATATTGTTACATATTGAGAAAATGCTAAATGAAAAATCCCCAAAATTGCAAAAATTGCAAGGCAAATGTAAACTACAAATCTTTTTGGCATCACAAATTTTTTGCCTTTAAAAAGCATATAACTTATTGCATAGCCACAAAAAAACAATGGATAAGCAAAAAGCCCCAAAAAACCTAACAGAAAAACTTTTAAAAATTTAATTAAGTTTGTGAAAAGAGCAAAATAACAAACGCTTGAAATTATAACAAGTGTTATTGCAACCTTTTTGCTTGCATTATTATCTTTTTTATTCTTTAGCGGTGAAATATATTGCAAAATACGCCTCCTAAATTTATTATAGCACAAGTTAAGTTAAAATTAAATATTTTGTTTCAATTTTTTAAAATTTTTATGCTGTTTTATGACAAAAAACATAGCCAGAATTTTGTTTTCTGACTATGTTAAATTTTTTATTAAAATATTTTTATAGTTTTTCAATAAGTCTTAAGTCTACTCGGCCTTTTTCATCAACTTTAATAACTTCAACCAAAACTCTATCGCCAATTTTCACAACATCTTCAACTTTGTTTATGTGCTCTTTTGAAAGTTTTGAAATGTGAACCATTCCTTCTTTACCCTTCAAACATTCAACAAAGGCTCCAAATTGCATAATGCGAACAACTTTCCCTTCATAAGTTTTGCCAAGTTCAAGTTCAGTTGCAATGTCTAAAATCATCTCTTTTGCTCTTTCATTCATAAAACAGTCACTTGATGCAATCATAACTTGACCTTCGTCGGTTATGTCAATTTTAACACCAGTTTCATCTATGATTTTATTAATCATTTTTCCGCCTGAACCAATAACATCTTTAATTTTGTCTGGATTTATGTTAAATGTTAAGATCTTTGGAGCATATTTTGAAAGTTCTTTTCTTGGAGCACTGATAACTTCAAGCATTTTTCCAAGAATATGCATTCTGCCTTCTTTTGCTTGATTTAAGGCAGTTTTTAATATGTTTTCGTCTATTCCTTTAATTTTTATATCCATTTGAATTGCTGTTATGCCTTTTTCTGTTCCTGCAACCTTAAAATCCATATCTCCTAAGAAATCTTCAAGGCCTTGAATATCAGACAAAATTGCAACTTTGTTTTTTGCTTCGTCTTTGATAAGTCCCATAGCAATTCCCGCAACAGGGGCTTTGATTGGAACGCCTCCATCCATTAATGCCAATGTTGAACCACAAACGCTTGCTTGACTGGTTGACCCATTGCTTGACAAAACTTCACTTACGGTTCTTATTGCATAAGGAAATTCTTCTTCTGATGGAAGAACAGGTTCTAATGCCCTTTCTGCCAATGCACCATGCCCAATTTCTCGTCTTCCTGGACTTTTTAGTGGTTTTGCTTCGCCAGAAGAATAGCCCGGCATGTTATAGTGATGCATATAACGTTTGCAATCTTCATCATCTAAACCTTCAAGTTTTTGCATGTCTGATATTGAACCCAAAGTTAAAGTTGTCATAACTTGTGTTAAGCCACGAGTGAAAACTCCGCTTCCATGAACACGTGGAAGAAGACCTGTTTCGCACCAAATTGGACGAATTTCAGTTAAACTTCTGCCATCTGGGCGAACGCCTTTGTCGATAATTTTCTCGCGCATTACTTCTTTTTTGATATAGTATAAACTGTTAATCAAATCTTTTTCTTGCTCTGGATATTTTTCACTGAAATGCGAAATCACATCAGCATCCAACTCTTCTTCGGCTTGGTCACGAAGATGACGATCAAAGTTTTCCATAACTTTTTTCATTTTTTCTGTTGCATATTCACGAACATCTTTGTCTAGTTCTTCTGGAACGTGATAATATTCAATTTCAACTTTTGGTTTGCCAATTTCTTTTTGAATGGATTCAATAAAGGCAACTATTTTTTTGATTTCACTATGGGCCAGCATAATGCCACCAAGCATTTCATCTTCAGTTACTTCTTTTGCACCTGCTTCAACCATTAAAACAGCATCTTTTGTGCCTGAAACAGTTAGATGCAAAACGCTTTTTTCACGTTCTTGCGCGTTTGGATTGATAATATATTTTCCGTCTATCATGCCAACAACAATACTTCCTGTTGGACCAGCAAAAGGAATGTCACTTATTGACAAAGCAATTGAAGAGCCTATCATTGCCAAAACTTCGGGTGCAAAATCTGGGTCTACACTCAAACAAGTTGCAACAACTTCAACATCATTATAGAAACCTTTTGGAAATAATGGTCTTATTGGTCTGTCGATTAGCCTGCTTGTTAAAATTGCTTTGTCGCTTGCACGTCCTTCACGTTTTTTGAATCCGCCAGGAATTTTTCCAACTGAATACATTTTTTCTTCAAAATCTACACCAAGTGGAAAAAAGTCCATGCCCTCTCTTGGTGCTTTGCTCATGTTTACGTTTACCATAACCCTTGTTTCGCCCATAGAAACTATGCAATGGCCATTTGTTTGAAAACAAAATTTGCCTGTTTCAACAACAAGTTCTTTGCCAGCGATTTGGGTTCTAAATTCTTTACCTAAATTCATTTTTTCTCCTTTCATAACTAAAATATTATATTATAATTACAAATTTAAGGCAAATAAATTAGTTAATTTTATAAAATTGATAACTTTTTGTTTGATTTTGAAGTTTATTTCCATTTTCTTAAGTTTTTATTTTTCTTTTTTTATTTTACTGTTTGTTTGATTTTCTACATTATTTTTCGTGTTTTATATTTTAATT
>CAJMEO010000033.1 GCA_905212505.1 uncultured Christensenella sp. | reverse complement strand
CTTTTCCCATGAAACGATCTCCACCATCTCTTAGTTCTAATGCTTCTCTTTCACCAGTTGAAGCTCCACTTGGTACTGCAGCTCTTCCCATAACTCCATTTTCTAAGATAACATCTACTTCTACTGTAGGATTACCTCTAGAGTCTAAAATTTCACGTCCTATAACATTTTTAATCTTCATTCTCTTCACTCTCTTTCATGTTTTTTACATATTGCTTAAATTCTGCCCCACGGATTTCACACTCTTTGTATTGATCCCATGATGCTGAAGCAGGACTCAATAATACTATACCACCATTTTTAGTAATTTCAACACATTTTTTAAATCCGTCTTCCAACTTTTCATATACATATGTTGGAATATGTAAACTATCTCCAAATTCCTTTACTCTCTCACGGCATTGCCCTATTGCCACTATATTTTTAACATGTGTCATATAAGGAGTTAAATCTTCAAACACTTGTCCTCTTTCCAATCCACCTAAAATTAAAGTTGTATCTTGATCAAAAGAAGATAAAGCGATTTGAGTACATTTTATATTAGTCGCTTCTGTATCATTATAATAACGAACACCATCAACTGTATCAACATATTCTAGACGATGTTCAACTCCTGTAAATGTAGTCAAAACATCACATATTGCTTTGTTAGAAACTCCCATTTCCTTACATACCATAATTGCTGCTAAACAATTTTCTACATTATGTATACCTGGAAGTTTAATTAAATCTCTATCAATTATTTTTTCATCATAATAGTAAATAACACCATCTTTTAAATAACAACCATTAATTTCATTCTTACTTGAAAAATACTTAGTTTTAGATGATATGTTACGTAACTCATTCATAACATCTTCATTTTCAATATTAAGAATCGCAACATCATTCTTATCTTGATTATAAAACATTCTAGCTTTAACTTCCTTGTAGTGTTCAAAAGTTTTTAAAAAATCAATTATTTTTTGTTGATTAACATTATTCTTTTTGTTATTTTTTTCATAATTTTTGCTTAATTTTGCATATTTTATAAACTTTTCTTTAACATTTTTTCTTACAACATTAGGAACAAATAATCTCAAACAATCAGCATATCTTAAATTATAAGTTTTAATTAAATACTCCATTAAATTTATTGTTTCTTCGTTTAGATATGAAAAATCATCTAAACTTTTTATTACACTTTTAAGTTTAGATGAATTTACATTTGATTTATCTTTAAATTTTAGAATATAGCCTTGAATTGAACGATTTCCAAACGGAACCAAAACTCTTTGACCTATTTTAAAGTTGTTTTCATCAGACACGTTATAGTCAAAAATTTTGTCTACGTTTGAATTTGCTATATCAACAATAACTTCACAAACCATAACTATTCATTTGGAACAATTTTTTTGTCATAAACTTCTTTTGCGGCAATTGAAAGTTCGTTATCTGTGCTTTCAACATGGTCAATCAAATTCTTTTTTTGAATTTCATTTGCCCTTCTTGCAGTTAAATTGCAAAGTTTGTATTTGTTTCCAACAATATCAACCAATTCTTCTACTGGTGGTTCTAATAACATATTAATCTCCTTATTTTATATTTTCTCTTATCAGTTTTGAAACAACATCGGGTTTTGCTTTGCCTTTTAACGCTTTCATAACTTGCCCCATAAAGAAAGTCATTGTTCTTTCATTTCCTGCCTTATAGTCGCTAACCGCTTGAGGATTTGCTTCTATAACACTTATAACTACTTGTCTAACTTCATCTTCATTGTCAGAAATTTTAAGGTTAAGTCGTTCAGCACATGCTTCAACATCTTCATTTGTTTCAAAAACATTTTCCAAAATTGTTGTTGCAGTTGTTCTTGTAATTTCTTTTCTATCTAACATTTTAAGCAATTTTACGAAATTGTCAACAGAAATTGTAATATTTTCTTCCAAATTCAACTCGTTTTGCTTAATTAATCTTAAAATATCACTCATAATAAAGTTTGATACTTGTTTTGGATTGTTAAATTTTTTGATTGTTTGTTCAAAAAAGTCACTTATCTTTTTATCATTAGTTAAAACTTTTGCGTCATATTCAGGAAGACCAAGAATTTGAGTGTATTCCTTCCTTCTAACTCTTGGAAGCCTTGCCAAATTATTTTTAATTTCTTCAACATAGTTTTTTTCTATTTTTATTGGAAGAAGATCTGGGTCTGGGAAATATTTATAGTCATTACTTCCCTCTTTGCTTCTTAAACCAATATTTTCGCCAAGTTCGTCATCCCATTTAAGAGTTTGTGTTACAACGGGCTTTCGGCTTTCATATAACTTTATTTGTCGTGAAATTTCATAGTCTATTGCTCTTTGCACGGCTTTAAAACTTGATAGATTTTTCATTTCTGTTCTATTATTTAACTTATTTGTTCCCTTTTCACGAACTGAAACGTTAACATCGCATCTTAAACTTCCTTCTTGCATTTTACAATCCGAAACTTCAATATATTTTAAGGTTTCTTTTATTGTTTCCAAAACTTTAACCGCTTCACTGCTGCTTTTAATATCAGGTTCTGTTACAATTTCAATCAGTGGGACACTGCATCTGTTTAAATCAACCAAACTTGCATTCAACATGCCATCATGAACCAATTTCCCGGCATCTTCTTCAAGATGAATTCTGTTTAGTCTGATAAATTTTTCATTTCCATTATCATCATCAAAAACAATTTTTCCACCAAGACAAATAGGTTTTTCAAGTTGTGAAATTTGATATGATTTTGGAAGGTCAGGATAAAAATAGTTCTTTCTTTCAAAAATTGCCATGTCGTTAATTTCACATTCAAACGACAGTCCGGCTTTTATGCAAAATTCAAAGGCTTTTTTGTTTGGAACAGGCAAAGCTCCCGGAAGACCAAGACAAACGGGGCAAACTTTACTGTTTGACTGTGCACCAAACTTATTTTGGCAACTGCAAAAATTTTTTGAATTGGTTTTAAGTTCACTGTGAATTTCAAGACCTATTACTGGTTCAAATTCCATTAATTGTTTCCCCCTTTGTTTGTTTCAAAAAAGTCACCCACATTAAATAATGTTTGTTCATTAAATTTATTTGCAATAAGTTGAAGTCCGATTGGCATGTTGTTTTCGTCTTTCCCACAAGGAATGCTAATAGCAGGAAGACCAGCAATATTCACAGGAACTGTGTATATGTCACTTAGATACATTTTTATATGGTCGTTTATTTTTTCGCCAATTTTAAATGCTGTGAATGGTGATGTTGGTGATAAAATCACATCAACTTTATCAAAGGCTTTATTAAATTCGGATTTAATTAAATTTTGAACAGCTTTTGCCTTTTTGTAATAAGCGTCATAATATCCGCTTGACAAAACAAAGTTTCCAAGCATTATTCTTCGTTTAACTTCTTTTCCAAAACCTTCAGTTCGGCTTTTATAGTATAATTCAGCAAGGTCAGAGCAATTTTCTGCTCTTCTGCCAAACCTTATTCCATCAAAACGACCCAAATTACTGCATGCTTCAGCACTTGAAATTGTGTAGTATGCACTTAAAGATTTATCAATGTTGTCAAGTTTAATTTCAACAATTTCCGCCCCATTATCTTTAAAAAACTTTATGGCCCCATCTATTGCTTTTTTCACGCTTTCATCCATGCCCATACTTAAAAAGTTTGTTGGCACACCAATTTTAACACCTTTTACGCTCGAATTAAGATTTTTTAAATAATCAACCTTTTCACGTTTTTCACTTGTGAATTCTCTTTCATCAAAGCCCTCAATAGCATTAAGCATAATTGCACTGTCTTTTACAGTTTTTGTGAAAGGCCCAATTTGATCTAGGCTTGAAGCAAAAGCAACCAAACCATATCTTGAAACCAAGCCATAGGTTGGTTTAAGCCCAACAACGCCGCAAAAACTTGCAGGTTGACGTATTGACCCACCAGTGTCGCTTCCAAGCGAAGCAAAGCATAAATTCGCCTTAACACTGCATGCACTGCCCCCACTACTTCCACCAGTAACACGTGTGTTATCTATTGGATTTAGGCAAGCCCCAAAAGCACTGTTTTCGTTTGAACTTCCCATGGCAAATTCATCCATGTTTGCTTTTCCCAAAATTATTGCATTTAAAGATTTTAATCTTTCAACAACACAAGCATCATAAACGCTTTCATAATTTTCCAAAAATTTGCTTGCGCAGGTGGTTTTTGTGCCAATTAAATTGATATTATCTTTAATTATAATTGGAACACCTGTTAAGTGTGAACCCTTGCCCTCGTCAAGAATTTTGTCGGCTTCAATTGCTTCTTTCAAGGCATCTTCTTCACGCAAAGACAAAACAGCATTAAGATGAGAATTTTTTTTGATATTTTCAAAACAAAGTTTTGTTAGTTCCAAACTTGTAATTTTTCTTTGTTTCAAAAGACTGCTTATTTCAAATAAACTTAAATTTAAAACACTTTCCATCAGTCCACCACCTTTGGAACAACAATGCTTGTTCCTTTGCTTTTTGGTGCATTCAAAATCACACTTTTTGTGTCTAATCCCTGCTTTATTTCATCTTCTCTTAAACTTCTCGCATCAACAATTTTATCAAAATTTTGAACATTGGTTGTGTCTACACTTTGAAGTTCATCAATATTTGCAAGAGTCCTTGAAAATTCATTTTTAAAATTTTCAATTTCTTCATCACTAAAATTCAGCCTTGAAAGATCGGCTAAATGTTTTACTAATTCAGTTGTAATCTCCATAGTATCTCCTAAAAAATTATTATATCAAAATCTTTGTTACATTTCAAGCATTTTGAATATTTTTTAACTTTTCAATAAGCTCATCTTCGAACATTATTTTTACATTCAAACTTTGTGCTTTTGTTAGTTTACTCCCCGCATCTTCACCACAAATAACAAGGTCTGTGTTTTTGCTGACACTTGAACTTATATCTGCACCAAAAGAAGATAAAACCTCGGAAAGTTCTTCACGTTTATAGTTTTGAAGTGCCCCAGTCAAAACTATTTTTTTCCCACTAAAAAAGTTCTGCTTTGTTTCTTTTTCTGTTTCTTCTTCCAAAACCTTAATACGGTCAGCCACCTCCGCATTCCTTGCACGCTCAGATTTGATGCTCTCCATTCTTTCATGAAGTTTAGAGCGGGCATCCGCATCCATAGTTTTTCCTGCAAGTTTGAGGTATAAATCAACATTATTGGCAAAGACGGAGTCAAGCATAGTCGATGCCAGGGCAATGTCATGCGTTGAACCCTCCTCTTCAAGTTCCTCAATATTTTCCTGAATTTCCTTAAGCCAGATATCTACCCTTGTATTGACCCACATTGCAATAAAGGGCTTATCAACATTGACTATAGCAATCGAAAGCGCTTGCTGCTCTGTCAATGATTTGGCTCTGAATCCTTTTCGTATTTTCTGAAATTCTC
>CAJMEO010000032.1 GCA_905212505.1 uncultured Christensenella sp. | reverse complement strand
ATTTCTATACTTTCAGATGAAATTGAAGTTTCATAGTCATCATGGATTAATGTTAAATCATCTGGAATTGAAGAATTAATGTGTTCTGAAATTTTATTTATAGCATCCTCTTTTGATAAATTAGATACATCAACACCTTTTATATAAATACCTTTTGCAATTTTATCACTTTTTGTTGCAATAATTTTGAAAGGAAGATTATAGAAATTTAAAAATTTAAGCATTTGCTTGTCTTCTGTTGTTGGCTCATGACGAATATCAACCAAAAGCAAAACAAGTTTTTTATCTTCTTTTAATGCAAAATACTGCTCAATCAATGTTGACCAGTTTTTTTCATGTTCCTTCCCAGCCTTATGAAAGCCATAACCAGGCAAATCAACAAAATAAAAATTTTTGTCAACCAAAAAATAATTAACAAGCCTTGTTTTCCCCTGATTTGAACTTGTTTTTGCCAGCCTGTTATTATTAAAAATAGCATTAATCAAACTGCTTTTCCCGCAATTGCTTCGCCCAACAACGCAAACCTCAAATCTATCGTCAACAATAAAATCAGATTTATTGTAACATCCCTTAACATATTCACAAGTTTTCATATTTCACCAAACAAAGTATATCAAAAATCACATCATTTGTAAAGTAACCTTAAATCTTTTGCAAAAATATAATGAAATATATCGAAAGATAAAAGGAAAAAAATCATGATTGAACCATTACTAAAAATTAAAAATTTAAGTTTAACATATCATTCAAATCAAGGCGAAACAAAAGCAGTTGACAATATTTCTTTTGAAGTTAAAAGCGGAGAATTTGTTGCGCTGGTGGGTCCGTCAGGATGCGGAAAAACCACAATACTCAATATGATTGGCGGATTAATTCAAAAATCTGGCGGTGAAATTTGGCTTGAAAACAAACAAATTTATGAAAAAATAAACAAAAAAAATCATTCAAACCTTGTTTCAAACATAGGCTATATGTTTCAGAAAGACCACCTTTTTGAATGGCGTACAATTTTTGAAAATGTAAAACTAGGATTAGAATTTGACAAAACACTTTCAAGACAAGAAAAAAAAGCAAAAGAAGAATATATTATCTTTTTGCTTGAAAAATATGGACTGAAAGATTTTAAAAATAAATATCCACGAGAATTATCTGGAGGGATGCGTCAGCGTGTGGCCTTGATAAGAACTCTTGCATTAAATCCAAAAATTTTGCTTCTTGACGAGCCCTTCTCCGCCCTTGACTTTCAAACTAGGCTTAATGTGTGTGATGATATAAGCAACATAATAAGCAAAGAACACAAAACTGCAATATTAGTTACTCACGACATTAGTGAAGCAATAAGTTTGGCAGACAAAGTTATCGTGCTAACCAAAAGACCTGCTAAAATAAAAAAAATCGTAGAGATTGATTTGAAAGAAAGCGGGCTTCCGCTTAAAAGAAGAGAAAATAAAAATTTTTCAAAATATTTTCAAGAAATTTGGAGTAATATTAAAGATGAAAAACAATAGAAAAAAAATAAAAGAACGGGCTTTAATTTGTTCAAGTGAACATAAAATTTATATTAAAAAAGAAAAACAAAAAAAAGCATTTATAATTTCTTCACGAATTTTTTTGCTTATTTTTTTGTTGAGCCTCTGGGAACTTTTAACCAAACTTCAAATAATGGATAGTTTTATTTTTAGTTCGCCTTCACGAATTGTTAATCAAACTATTATGCTTTATAATTCAGGTGAATTATTTTATCATATTTGGATAACTTTAAAAGAAGCCATTTTGGGTTTTATTTTGGCAACTTCAATTGGAACAATTTTTGCAATAATTTTGTGGTGGAGTGACTTATTTAGAAAAATTTTGGAACCTTATATTGTTGTTTTAAACAGTCTTCCAAAAATCGCATTAGGCCCAATTATAATTATTTGGTTTGGTGCAGGAATAAAAAGTATTGTTGTTATGGCAATTTTAATAACAATAATTATAACTATTTTAACCATGCTTTCAGCCTTTATTTCGTGCGACAAAGACAAAATTATGCTTTTAAAAAGCATGGGGGCAAATAAATTTCAAATTTTAATTAAACTTATTATTCCTCAAGCCATGCCCGAATTTATAAGTATGCTTAAAATTAATGTTGGAATGACTTGGGTTGGAACAATTATGGGCGAATATTTGGTCAGCAAGGCAGGGCTTGGATATCTTATTGTTTATGGTGGCCAAGTTTTTAAACTTGACCTTGTTATGACAGCAACAGTAATTCTTTGCATTTTGGCAGGACTTATGTATTATTTCGTTGCTCTTTTTGAAAAACATTTCAAAAAGTATTAAAGTATTACAATTAAACATTAAATAGATAAATAAAATAAAAAATGTTTTGCTTTAAAATTTATAATTTAGTTGTTAAAATAACTTTTACACAGACACAACCGCAAAAAATATTTAAAACATTTTCTTTTCATTATAAAGTTAAAAAATTATAATCAAAAAAAAATTCATAACCAACACAAATTGTTATGAATTTTTTGCATTTTATTTCTTATTATTTCAAACTTCCAACCATCAACAAAATAAAGGCGATAACCACAAACACAAGACCAATCAATTTGATTGAAATATACACCCTATCATCACTTGCAATAAAGTTTGTTTTTCTGATCGTTTTTGTTATTCTTCTTGCCAAACAAATAACCGCAAACCCAATTGCGCCCAAAAAAATTGATGTTAAAAATTCTGTTGTTGTTAAGGCCTCTATTAATGTTTTTGCTGCATTTAATAAATAAAACATAAAAATCTCCTATTCACATTTAATTATAATCAAAAAAACATTATTAGTCAATACCCAAATTAAAATTATTTGATTTTTTTGTAAATTTTAACATATTTAATAATATATTGAATGATAGTTATAATAATCAAAACAATGCCAACAGCAACTGCAACAATGTCATAAGGGTCTATCGCAGTGTGGAAAAAACACAAAAATAGAGCAATTCCTATATAAACCGTGGTGGCTTTCCCAACCCAGTTTGCTTTTACATAAATTTTATTAAAATATAAAACAGCAGACATAATAATTGTGCCCAAATCAAACACAAGCAAAATTATAAACATATATAGTGGCAAAATTTGTTTTATTGCAAAACAACACATAATGCTAAGCCTTAATATTTTGTCTGCAAGAGGGTCTAGCACCTTTCCAAGATTTGTAACCTGATTTGCACCTCTCGCAATCAAACCATCCAAAATGTCAGTGAAAAAAGCAAGCAAAAACGTTAATATTGCAAATAGTGGAAATCCATCAATATAAAAAAATGGTTCCAAATATAACACAATAAAAATTGGCACTAAGATAATTCTAAAAATTGTTAATATATTTGCTATTGTCAATTTTTTATCCATATAGCCTATGATAGCATAAAAATTTAAAAAAATCAAATAATTAACATTTTTTTTATAATTTTAATATCATAGTTTTATAAGGAGGAAAAAGATGAAAAAATTTGCAATGTTTATTCTTGTTTTTTTTATTGGCTCAACTCTTTTTCTTTTTGGATGCAAAGATAAAAATTTAATAAGAATAAATGAAGTAACACACAGTATATTCTATGCCCCACTATATGTGGCGATAAATAACGGCTATTTTGATGAATATGGCTATAAAATTGAATTAACCAATGGTGGAGGTTCTGATGCTTCTATGACGGCACTTTTAAGTGGAAGTGCAGACATTGCCTTAATGGGGCCTGAAACCGGTGTTTATGTTAACGCTGGTGGAAAAACAGATGCTCCCATGATTTTTGGTCAACTTACAAAACGTGACGGAAGCTTTTTGGTTGGAAAAATTGAAGAAAAAGACTTCAAGTGGTCAAATCTTGCCGGAAAACATATTATTGCAGGGAGAAAAGGAGGCTCCCCTGCCATGAGTTTACAATATGCTCTTGAAAAAAATGGCTTGAACATCACAACCGACCTAAATTTTGATTTAAGCGTGTCATTTAACAACACCGTTGGTGCTTTCACTGGCGGAACAGCCAATTATGTTACAGTTTTTGAGCCAACAGCAAGCGATCTTGTTAGAAATGGTAAAGGTTTTATTGTTGCATCGGTTGGAAAAGAAGCTGGCGAAATTCCGTTTACATGCTTCTCGGCAAATAAAAGTTTCATACAAAACAATTCAAAAAAGATAGAAAACTTTTTAAAAGCCATACAAAAGGCCTACAATTTTATCATGACAGCAAATATTGATGATGTTGTTGAAAGTTTAAAACCAAGTTTTTCTTCATCAACTGATGAAAGCATCAAATCAAGCATTCAAAGTTACAAAAACATTGATGCTTGGTGTTCTAGCCCCGTTATGACCGAGCAATCTTATAACAGGCTTCTAGACATGTTGATTGGTGCAGGAGAAATTCAAGAGCGCGTTGAAATGAATAAAGTTGTTGACAACACAATAGCAAGCAAAATTGTTTGACCAAAATAAATCAATCAACAAAATCGAAAAAATTATTTAAAATTTGAACAAAACACAAAATTGTTAAAAATTTAAACAAAAATATTTAAAATAAACAATGTTGTTTGATAAAAAAGATTGCTTAAATGATATTTTATCTATGAAATTTAAAAAATCACCTTTATATTTTAAATCTTTGCTAATATAATGGTGATTTTTTTATTAAATTACTTTAACAATTTCTTTTTTTAACTTAGAAATAATTTTCTTTTCTATTCTTGAAATATAACTTTGACTTATCCCAAGCATATCGGCAACTTCTTTTTGCGTTTTTTCTTCGTAGTTATTAAGTCCAAAACGCAAATTTATTATTTCTTTTTCTCGCTTATTTAATTTATCAACCAAATCAAGCAATATTTTTTGTTCGCATGCATTTTCAAGATTTTTTGTAACGCTATCATTTTCTGTTGAAATGACATCGGCAAGCACAAGTTCATTGCCTTCACTATCAATATTAAGCGGTTCTTCCAAACTTATTTCATTTTTAACTTTAACAGTTTTTCGCAAAAACATTAAAATTTCATTTTCAATACAACGCGATGCAAAGGTTGCAAGTTTGATATTTTTCCCTAAATTGAAATTTTTTATTGCTTTTATCAGCCCAATAGAACCAACAGAAATCAAATCTTCCAAACTTTCGCCAGTATTATCAAATTTTTTTGCAATATAAACCACAAGCCTTAAATTATGTTCTATCAAAACATTTCTCGCCTCTTCTCTCTCACTTTCAAACTCGGGGCCAATCAAAGATAATCTTTCTGCATAAAAATTTTCTTCTTCTTGGCTTAGGGGTGTGGGCAACGCTTCGTTTGAGCATAAATAAAAGATTGTTTTTCCATCAAGAATAAAATCAAAATTAAAAATTTTGCTAACAATTTTTTTAATCAACAAAGGTAATTTCATAAACTCTCCTACAACAAATTTGGATTTAGAAGT
>CAJMEO010000031.1 GCA_905212505.1 uncultured Christensenella sp. | reverse complement strand
TATGTTTAAATTCCTTGAAAAGTATAAATTTTTTAATACACAAAATGCACATTTTGCTTCTAATGCTATTTTTCTTGATTTAATTTTGTTTTTTCTTTCCACGTTTTGAATAAAATGCCAAAATCACACTTCTCTTTCTTTTAAAACAGAATTTATTTCTTTCATAATTATTATTAAACACAAAAACTTTAATTATGAAAATCAAACTTATAACTCCCTCAAAAGGATAAATTAAATTAACTATTTTGCTAAACCCAAAAAAACTAAAAATAAAAGAAAAAGTTAAGAACAAACATGATGAAAGAAATTTGCTTATTTTAAAAGCGTTAACAAGCATATACAAACTTGATATCAAACTTGTTAAAACCGAAAACCATAACACTAATGAAAACAAATAACCAATTGTTTGATTTATATTAAAAGCCAAAATAAGCATTGGCATATCGCAACTAATATTTAATTTTATTATTGCAATATTAACCAACAAAGCCAAGGCACCAAATATAAAAGTAACTAAAAAAGAATTGTTTTTTATTTGTTTTTTGTTAAAATCTTTACTTTTTTCAAAAATCAAACTGCTTGAAAAAACAATGTTATAGCAAACATAAAATGAACCAAGCATTAAAAATTTTATAACCGAAACAAAATTTATATTTGCACAATTGTTAGCTTGACCATTTAAGGCAATCATTCCATAAACACACACAAAAATTATAAAAATAACAACTATTGGCATTAAAATTAAATTAACTTTTTTAATCGCTTCAAAGCCATTCAAAACGATAAATATAGCAAAAAATAAACTAAGAATTGTTAGAATTGGAAAATTTATGTTTTCAAAAATAATATTTCCTATACTATTAATGCCCGCAATCATTGCAGTTAAAAAAATAAATAGTCCAATCAAAATAAAACAGTCAAAAAATTTTGAGGTTTTTTTAAATAATAATTTGTTAACTTCTTTAATGTTTGCCGTTTTTGCAATTTTGCCAAGTTTGATTAAATTTTTAAGCGTGAAATACAAAAAAATTGATGACAAAACAACAATCAAATAACTAAGTTTGCCAGATGATGAAAAAAACACTTCAATTTCTTTTCCAGAAGCAAAGCCGGCACCAATTATTGAGCCAAGAATTAAAAAAATAAAACCAAAGTTAATATATCTCACAAAACATTTTATGAAATTTGGTTTTATTTAATTACAATACTTAATAAAATTTTATTAATCTATTAAATTTATTCTATGGCATTGTTCACATTCTGTGAAACCTGCAATCTTCATCTTTTCAAGTTTATGAATTGGTTGTTCAACCCTGCAGTAGCCACAATTTTTTCCATCTATAAGTTTAACCAAAACTGGAAATATTCCTTCTCGTTTTGCGTTTCTATATTTTTGCAAAAGTTCAGGATTAACTTTTTTCTCTTGACAAAGAAGTTCTTGTTTTGCTTTTTCAATTTCAGGTTCAACAGATTTTTGCAATTCATCCAATTTAACTTTGTTTTCGTCGTGAACTTTTTTGCTTGAAATTATTTGCTTTTTGCAGTCATTAAACTCATTAAGCAAACTGTCCATTTTTCTTTCAAGACTAGATAGTCTTAATATTAATTCTTCCAAATTCTTTTTTATTGGTTTTATTTTATTAACAAGTTCAAGCACGCTCTTTTCATTAAGTTCTGTCGTGTCGGTGCTCAAATATTTTTCAACCAAATCAAGCCCTTTAAGTTTTACCATATTGATTTTTGCAATTTCATCAGAAACTTGTTTGCTTTCTGTGTTAATTTCAAGCATTCGAGTTTGGCATTTTTTTGCAATTGATTTGCTTGAATTTATGCTTTTCATAAATTCACTATTAGTAACTTTTTTTTCAAGTTTTTTAACTTCAATATCTTTTTCTTGATACTTAAATAATTCTTTCATTATAAAAATTTCCTTCTTTTATCTAACATTATTTCGCCATTTTTTAGTTTTTCCAAATATGTTAAGCCTGCTTCTATGTAAAGCAAATGTGCTTCATTGCTTTTTGTAAGGCCGTTAATCTTTTTGCTTAAATCTTCAAGTTTTTGCTTTTCATTTAACAAATATTTTTTAAAAACTTCAGTATTCCAATCAAAATTATCTTTTCCAAAATAAACTTCCATTGGTTTTAGGTTGTTTCTACCCTTTTTAACTTTTATGATATTATAGTATATTCCATCTTCAAAAATCAAATAATCATACAAAATTTTATAATGATTGTCAATTAAATATTCTCGAAGTTTAACAACATCTCGCATTGGTTGAAGAACAAAATTTGTTAAATTTATCTTTTTGTTTTCTAATATCTTTATAATTTCCATTCCGCCCATTCCAGCAATAACGGCTTGTTTAACTTTATCGCTTTTAAAAATAACGTTGAACCCATCACCCTGTCTAAAACTTATATAATTGTTAATGTTAAGAGAATCACAAAAGCGAATAGCTTTGTTCAAACTGCGTTCACTTATATCTATTGCAACAACCCTATTACATTTATTTGACAAAATCAATTCAGCGCTAACATAACCATGGTCACAACCAATATCTGCAATTGTTGAAACATTATCACATAAATTAACAATATTTTCAAGCCTTGTGCTTAAATTCAATAATGTGCTCATATTATCCTCCTAAAAGAAATCTTTAAGTCGTTTACTTCGACTTGGATTTCTTAATTTTCTTAATGCTTTTGCTTCTATTTGACGAATTCTTTCTCTTGTAACATTAAATTCTAAACCAACTTGTTCCAATGTTTTTGGAAAGCCGTCGTCAAGCCCATAACGCATTCTGATAACTTTTTGCTCACGAGGAGTTAAAGTGTCAATAACTGCAAATAAGCGTTCTTTTAATAAAATTCTTGTTGTTGCTTCATATGGTGAAATTGAAGTTTCATCTTCAATAACATCAGCAAGTTTGCTGTTATCACTATCATCATTGCCCATTGGCCCTTCAAGGGATAGTGGTTCCATTGAAATTTTTTTGATTTCAGAAACTCTTTCTTCACTAATTCCCATTTCAACTGCAAGTTCACTTATTGTTGGCTCTCTTCCCAAACTTGCTGTTAGTTTTTTTGTTGCCCTAACTAACTTGTTGATTGTTTCAACCCTATGAACAGGAAGTCTTACAAGCCTTGCTTGGTCAGCAATAGCACGTGTTATGTGTTGACGAATCCACCACGTTGCATAAGTTGAAAACCTAAAACCTCTTGTATAATCAAATTTTTCAACAGCTTTTAAAAGCCCCAAATTCCCTTCTTGAATTAAATCAAGAAAAGTCAAAACATTTCGGCTTAAATATTTTTTGGCAATGGCAACAACAAGCCTTAAATTGCTTTCACACAAAATTTTCTTTGCTTCTTCATCGCCATTTTGAATTCGTTTTGCAATGTCAATTTCTTCATCACTTGAAAGAAGTGGAACTTTACCAATTTCTTTAAGATAAATTTTAACAGGGTCATCACTTGCAATGTTTGCAGTGAAACTTTCAAGTTTTGCAAGGTCAAGGTCATTATCTTTAACAGTATCTTTAACAACTTCAACGCCTCTAGATTTTATTTCGTTAATAATTTCCTCAATTTCTTGCCTTGTGATTTTACTGTCATCACTAATAAATTTTGAAACAATGTCTTCTTCTTCGTTTATAACATTATGTTTCTTTTTTGCCTTTTCCAAAATTTTTTTTATCTCATTTTCATATTTAGCGTTAATCAATTTCTTTCCTCCGTTTTTAATAAATTAATTTCTTTTGTTAAATTCTGAAGTTCAAAAGCCAATTTTTTTCTGTCTTCAATGCTTTGCGTTTCAGCCAAGCGATTTGTTAGCATTGTTTGCCGTTTTGAAAGATTATCTAGTTTTAAAATTCTAACACAGTCGTCAAAATATTTTTTGTCTGTTTCGTTTGAAGAAAAATTATAATTTATTATTTTTTCAAGTTCTTTATCTTCACTGTCAATCGTGTCAAACAAAGCACCAATAATAACTTCTTTGCCCGTTTCTTTGCAAGATTTTATATATTCATAAACACTTTGAAACGAAAGATTATTAAAGTTGTTCATTTCAACAAAATAAGCATAAGGTTTTTTGTTAATCAGACTTGCAAGTATAAAAACTTGACTTTTATAAACATTGTCTGTTAATATCGCAGGGACAAATTTTTCTTTTTTTTCTTGAATTTTTGTTGGAATTTCCAAATTCATTAAATCTTGTTTTAAAACATCTAAACTTATGCCCGCAATATTTTTAATAAGTTTTAAATATATTTCTCTTTCAGAATTAAGTTTTATTTCACTAACAATTTTCAAACTTTCTGTGATAAATTTTGAAAGTTCAAGTTTATCAGCCAAATTATAACCATTTTTTAAATTATTTATTCTATATTCATAACAATCTTTACTGTCTTTTATTTGCTCCTTCATTTTTTCTATGCCATATTTTTTAATATATTCATCAGGGTCAAGATTTTCTGGAAGACTAACGCAATAAATGTCAAAATCTTCTTTTTTTAACACATCAATTGCTTTCAATGTTGCTTTTTTGCCTGCACTGTCACCATCAAAGCACAAAACAATTTTATTGCAAAATCTTTTAAGTTCTTTTGCGTGAAGTTGCGTGAAAGCCGTACCCATTGTTGCAACCGCATTTGTAAAGCCTGCATTATGCATTGAAATAACATCCATTTGCCCTTCAACAATTATAATCTCGTTAAGTTTTCCAGCATTTTTAAGTTCTTTCAAAAATTGAATTCCAAACACAACCTTGCTTTTGTCAAAAACAATAGTTTGTGGGCTGTTTTTATATTTAGCACTTTCAGGCTTGTCAATCAAAACACGCGACGAAAAGCCAATCACTTCATTAAAACTGTTTTTAATTGGAAAGGTCAGTCTTTCAAACATTGGGTCATAAAAATGCCCGTTTTTCTCGTTAATAAGGCCGGCTTCTTTACTTATATTGATAGGTATTTTTTTGTCAAACAAAAATTTAACCAAACTTGAAAAATCTTTGCTATATCCAAGTTCAAACTTATCAACAATGTTTGGAGATAAACCACGTTTTAATATGTAATTAATTGCATTTTCACAATCATTTAGGTTGCTTTTATAATGTTCATTTGCAAGTTTTAACGCATTCAAAACATTTTCTTTTTCTTTTTTCTTTTTAATTAAATTTTCATCAAACAAATTTTCAGGCATGTCCATATGAGCATTTTCTGCCAAAAGTTTTACGGCTTCAATAAAATCTAGGCTTTCCATTTCACGAATAAAAGTTATCACATCTCCGCTTTTGCCACAACCAAAACAATGATAATATTGTTCAACTGAATTTACTGCAAATGATGGGGTTTTTTCGTGATGAAACGGACAACACCCCCAAAAAGTGTTGCCAGATTCTTTTAATGGAACATATTTAGAAACCACACTAACCAAGTCGTTATTATATTTTAGTTTCTCTAAAAAATCAGAATTAAACCCAAATTTCTGCATTAAAACCTTTTTTCCTTAATATACATATTCAATATACAACTTTTTTTTAAAAATTCCTTTATTTTTTTA
>CAJMEO010000030.1 GCA_905212505.1 uncultured Christensenella sp. | reverse complement strand
AAAATATTTTCTTTTCATTAATACATGATTGTTTTGTTAAATTTTAACAACAAAAAAGGCTTTCAATAAGCCTTATATTAAAATATATTCAGATCACTTTTGTTAGTTTGATTAAAAATTTTTTTTTGAAAACTATATAATATTCACTAATTTTTCATAAACACTTTCAGCATCTAAATTAGTTTCTGCAATACACATAACGGTGTCATCTCCAAAAACCGTGCCCATAAGTTTGTCTATGTTCATCTTATCTATGTAACTTGCAATTCCAGAAGCAAAACCTTTAAGAGTTTTTATAACAACCAAATTTTGTGCAGTTTTAACAGAAATAACAACTTCTTTATAAATCCCAACAACTTTGTTTGAAATCTGTTGTTCAGATGTTTCAACATAAGCATATTTATATTTCTTGCTATCTGACAAAATTTTGATAAGCCCAAGTTCTTTTATGTCACGAGAAACCGTTGCCTGTGTTACATCATAATTAAGCGCACGAAGAGCGTTCACAAGTTCATCCTGAGTTTCAATTTCATTTTTTGCAATAATTTCTAATATCTTGCTTTGCCTTAAAGATCTTGCCATAGATTTCTCCTTTGCATAGTTATTAATCTAATCGTAAATTATTATACAACGACTTAAATTTTTATGCAAGCGATTTTGAATAATTATGCAAAAAATTTTTTATAATTATTCAAAAAAATGAATATGCAGCATGAATATTTATGCAAATACAATATATTGTGTGAAAATCTTTTTGCATAACACAATATATTGTGCTGGCTTTAAAAAACAAAAAAGAAGAATTTTGATAAACTCCCCTTTTTTGACAAACAATATTCAAATTTATTTAAAACTTTTTGATTTGAAAATTAAAAAATTCATTTTAACAAACAAATTTTTATCTTTTTTCAAAGTCTTTTTTTTCATCTTTCAGTTGTTTTTTTGCCTTATCTCTTTTTCTAAGTTTAAAGAAATTCAAAAACTTTCCCACTCTCAAAATTATCTCATCAGAATTATTAACAGCAACACCTTTAAAAATTGCTTTTCCAAAAACCGTTAAAGACGTTACAACACTGCTAACTAGGGCAGGCACCAAAATTGACAAAAATCCGCTTTGACCAGAATAAATGCAAATTGCCAAACTTGCACCAACCGCACCCGACAATATTCCGCAACTATCACCAACAATGTCGCAGCAAAAACTTGAAATCTTTTCTGCATTCTTTATTAATTTAATGCTTTCTTTTGCTCCTTTTTCCTTTTTAGATGCTCTTGCCAAAAAAGGTTCAATATTCCCTGCCGTGACCGCAACACCAATCATATCAAACAAAATTGAGACGCTAACAAAAATTATCAATATTACAATTGAAATTATAAGCCCAACGCCCGAAAGCACCGCTTCGCTTGAAATGTTAAGCACCAAACTTAAAGACAAGGTTATTATTAACACCCTAATAGGATATGCCCACTTAATTTTTGTTTTTTTGGGCTTAGATTCTTTTTCTTCTTTCATTACTCTCCTAAAATTCATATAAGAAAACAATTAACACAATTTTTTTGAAACAATTAAAAATGTCGATTAAATTAATCAAAATTAACTGTATACGATTTATATAAAACAGCATAAGCCATACAATTTAAAAAAAGTTAGAGAAAATCTTTTGAGTAAACCTTGCAACTTAGGTTCGGTTGGATTTCCCCACTAAACACACACCGTCGCCGAATGTGTCATTTCTGCTTAGGTTTAGCGCTTAAAAGTACCGAATTGCCACTTAGATTACACTATAATCCCCAAAAGATATTCTGCCTAGAAGATTTCCTTAACACAAAAATTGTTTAACTAGTCTTTTTTGCAAATAATGTTTCAAATAATTATGTACCATCCGCATTATTCACTCAAAACAGGCTACTCTGTACATAGCTTTTTGTTCGCCACATAGCAGGTTTAATCCCGATTAGTAGTAACATTTCAAAAATTCCACCTTTCAGGTCTCCACGATAATTGGGTCGGGTATTATATGCCGTTATAATGCGCCCAAAAATCTTAACTTCCAGCATCTGCCCCAGTTTGGGCAACCAAAGCAAACACCAGAAACTTCACCGATATGCCCTTCAACGCCATTAATCGTTTTCATTAAAGTTTTTGCGACTAGGATACAGCTTCTCTAACAAATATAATTATATCATATATTATATTTCTATGCAAGAACTTTTCGAATTATTTATCTTCATCAAAATGTATCATTTTCAAGTTTTCAGTTATTTCAATAATTTTTCCATCACATTTTTTTATATCTTCATAACATTCTTTCACAAGCTTGCTTGCAATTTCATATTTTTCAACACTTTTTTCAAGCCCAGTTTTAGGGTCTTCAATTTCTTTCAAAATTTCATCCAATTTGTCAATCTTTTCTTCAATTGTCATCTTTTTTAACCTCCTCAATCTTTGCAACAAGTTCGCCACCGTTAAGAAAAATTCTTATCTCGTCACCAGCAAAAACTTGATTTATATTTTCAACTTTTTCGCCTTTTTTTTCAACAACTGCAAGACCTAGTTTTTTATATAAATTAGGGTTTAAAATTTCACATTTATGCTCAAAATCTTTTAAATTATTAAAAGAATTTTCACATTTTTGCGTCATTAAAACTTTAAAATTATTGTTATAATTTTTCAACAAGTTAAAAATCTTGTTTCTTTTGATTATCAGCCCAGAATCGTCTTTAATTTTAAGCCTTAAATCTTGAACACACTCCTGCTTTTTGTTTTTAACAGCGTCAACAATTCTGCTTTTATATTGATTTATTATAAATTCATAATTTTTACTTTCTTTAACCGCAATTTCTGCCGCAACCGAAGGTGTTGAAGCACGAATATCTGCCACCAAATCAATTAATGTATAGTCGGTTTCATGCCCCACAGCCGAAATAATTGGCTTTTCACAAACAAAGCACGCCTTTGCAACAATCTCACTATTAAAAGCATTTAAATCTTCACTGCTTCCTCCGCCACGAGCAACAATAATAACATCAACATCAGAAAAGCCCGCAAAAAAATTAATTCCTTTACAAATTTCTTTGTCTGCGCCATCACCTTGAACCTTTGACGGAAACAAAAAGATATCAACATTCGGATTTCGCCTTTTTGCAACTGAAATAATATCTTTGATAACCGCACCTTTGCTTGACGAAACAACCCCGATGCTTTTTATTTGCTTTGGAAGTTCTTTTTTGTTTATAAAATAGCCTTCCTTCGCTAATTTTTCTTTAAGCTCACAAAATTTTTTGTATATATCACCCTCACCAAAACTTGTGATATAAACAACATTAAAATTTAATTTTCCGCCTTTAACATAAAAGTTGGGCCTGCCAACAACTTTAACTTTTTCACCAATTTTATAATTTTTGTCAGCACTGAACCACACACAGTTTAAACAAGCAAATTCATCTTTAATTGTGAAATAAGCAATGTTTCCGCTTATTTTAAAACTTGAAATTTCACCAACAACAGCACAGTTAAAAAGCATTTCTTCACTATCAAAAATGTTTTTAACAATATTATTAAATTCAACAACACTTAAATTATTAAACTGCATCTATCACCTTTGCAAGCAATCCATTAACAAATTTATAACTGTTATCAAGTGAATATTTTTTGCTTAAATCAACCGCTTCATTAATTACAATTTTTATAGGTTCATTTAAATATTTTATTTGATAAATTGAAGCAACTAAAATTGCCAAATCAGTTTTACAAATACGATCTAGTTTATAATTAATCAAATTGTCTTCTATCAACTTAACGATCTCGTCATAATGAAGTTTAATTCCTTCAAAATTTTTGTTTATATATTCTTTATCTTCTTCAGTTAAGTTTTTATTTTCAAGAAATTCATCTTCATCAAAATTACATTGCTTTTCAAAGTTATACGAAAAAACCATTTGCATTAAATTTTCTCTTGCCGAAATTCTACTCATTTGCTTCAACCCCAAATTCTACGCCCATAACATGAACGTTTACACTGTTAACCTTAATATCAATCATAGAAGAAATGCCATTTTTAACATTTTCTTGCACCCTATGAGCAACATCCGTTACGCTATAGCCATAATATATGTTAAGATAGATATCAACCGTTATGCCGCCATTTTCATAGCAAACCTTAACACCATCGCTCACGTTACTTGAAAAAATACGCTTTATCCCACTATAAAAATTACTGCACAAGCCTTGCACGCCAGAAATTTCTTTGGCAGCCAAACTTATAATTGAAAGCAAAACCTCTTTGTTGCAATTAACCTTTCCCTTATTTTTATTGCTTGAATCTTCACCAATTTGATAGTTCATAAATTCCCCTTAAACATATTATTAATAAAAATATACTAAATTATAATAAATTAGCAAATCTTTTGTCAATCTTTTAAAACAAAAAAGTGGAATTTTGCTTCCACTTTAAATTTTAAACAAGTTTGTTTAATCTAACAAAAATTAAATTTTATATTTTATGTTTCCTACTCAACAGGAATTACTTTAATATTATCAAAACTAGCTCCAGTTTGTTCCTTAACAATTGTGAATATTTTTTTGATTTCCGATTTATTAAGTTCACCAGATTTTATTATAACATTAACAGTGTTTGCCGAAGTTGTTACAATACAATCTTCAAAGCCTTGTGCTTTTATAAGCCCTTCAGTTACAAGTTCAGTTTCCATTGAAGAAATTAAACTCAATTTTTTGCTTTCAGCAAGATTTTTAGTGTCTGCACTTGAAGTTTCACTGCTTAAAATTGCATCATAATATAACAACTCTTGGTCTCTTGTTGATTGTCTATCTGTTCTGTATGTCACAAAAAAGTTTCCAGACGTGACCGTTGTTGAGGTGTTTGACGCCGAAAGGTTATTATTCAAAACAATATTTAACACACCCGTAACAATAAGCAAACACATCATAACACTTAAAATAATTATTTTTTTCTTTTTACTCATAATCCTCTCCTTTTATTTTCCTGCAAAAACTTGAATATTTTCACTAGGAATTGATATTATTGCCTCAATCGCTTTATAGATATTAAGTTTAACGTTAATATCTTCAGCCCCGCTCGCAACAACTAAAACCCCATTAATTTTGGGCAGAATTTCCATTAAAATTATTGGCTTGCTTACCCCATTTTCTGTAACAATGATTGGAGTTTTTATCACTGTAACATTTTTCCCATCTTCGTTTTCCACTGTTTTTTCTTCCACATTGTTTGCAATAACAACTTCACCACCACTTGAAACACTAACAACAACTTGAACATTTTTAACTCCTTTAAGAACACTTAAAGCATTTGTAAGTTTATTTTCCAAAAGAATAGCATATTCACTTGAACTTGTCATTAAAACCTGTCCGGATGAAACTTCAACATTTGTTTGAGTACTGTTTTTTTGTGGGCTAAAGTTTATAAAGTAAATAATAAGCAGTAAACTAATAAATATTATGCAAACAATCACTTCAATATGCTTAACATTCTTAAGTTTTTTCAGAAACGGAAGTTTAAAAAGATTATCTATTAACTTGCCATTTTTATTTTCACTCACTTATCACCACCTTATCTTCTTTTATCCCCAAAACCGAAATAATAATTGATTTTATTTCTCGATATTTATCTATATGCACATCATTTGTGTTGATTACTAAATTTTTTAAATTTACATCAACTTTTTCAATTTCAAATTTGTTTATCGACAAATTTAATGAA
>CAJMEO010000029.1 GCA_905212505.1 uncultured Christensenella sp. | reverse complement strand
TAGGGTTTTACCCGTTATATGAAAAACCACCAGGTACACTGGTGGATTTTTATTATATTTAAAGTTTATTTTATTTTACTGTTTTGTTGTAAATAATTCTTATTGATAAATAAATCAGGCAAATGATAAAAATATACTTTATATTTTATTTAATTTGTGCTATAATTTGGTTGTGGAAATTAGTGTAAATTATTTTTTAAAAAGCAAAAACTTGATTGAGTTTGCAAAAGATATTGCCAAAAAAGGTCTTAAACAAGCTTATCTTTTTTCATCAAATGATAAATTTAAAAACTTTGCTTTTTGCAAAATGTTGGGGTTAGTGTTATCGTGCAAAAATCAAAATATGTGTTTGTCGTGCAGTTCTTGCCAAAAAATTTTGGATGATAATTGTTTGGATTTTATTGTTTATCCAAAAGAAAAATCAATTGTTGTTGAAGATGTTAAAGAAATAATTGAAAGTTCATACATTTTGCCACTTGAAAATGAATATAAAATTTATGTTCTTAATAACTTTGAAGAAGCGAATGTTGCTTCTCAAAATAAATTTTTAAAAACGCTTGAAGAGCCACCAAAAAATGTAATTTTTTTGTTAAACACAACAAATAGTGATATGATTCTTAACACAATTAAGTCTAGATGTGAAAAAATTGTTTTGCCAAAATTTGATGAAGACGAATTTAAAGATTTATTGAAACAAAACAACATTGATTTTATTAGTTCTATCTTTGAAAATTGTGATTATGAACTTGGAAATTATATTTTGCTTTTAGAGTCTAATTTTTGTGAAGATTTTGATTTTTGTGTTGAAATGTTAAAAAATATGAAAACATCAAGTGATATATTGAAATATTCTTTAAAAATATTAAAAATGAAAAATCATGAAAACTTTTTTAAAGCGTTGTTGTCAATTTTAACTGATTGTGAAATTATAAAAATTGATAAAAACCGAATAAAGAATAAATCCAGAAAAGAAGACATAAATCTTCTAAGCCAAGATTTCAGCCAAAAGGCAATTAATGAGATTATAAAAAACTTAATAAAAGCAAATAAAGAATTGAAGTTTAACACAAGTTTAAATTTGGTTGTTGATTGTTTGCTTATTGATATATTGGAGGAAAAACATAAATGGAATTAGAGGTTATTTCAGCAAAATTTGATGAGAGTGGAAAAGCATATTACTTTGACCCTCAAAAAAAATTTTATAAAACTGGAGAGAAAATTGTTGTTTCAACAAAAAATGGGCTTGATGTGGCTCAAATTGTGAAAGGGAATTTTAATATTAACAGTGCCTCTTTCACAGAAAAACTTGAACCAGTTTTGAGAAAAATGAATAAAAAAGATGAAGAAATTGTTTTAAATCATGAAGAAAAAGCAAAAGACGTTTTTAAAAAAGCAGTAAAAATAATTAAAGACATGAATCTTGATATGAAACTTTTAAAAGTTAAGTATGCTTTTGAAGGGAATAAAATAATTTTTATTTATTCAAGTGAAACTAGGGTGGATTTTAGAGAACTGTTAAAGGAATTTGCAAGCAAGTTTAAAGCAAGAATTGAACTTAAACAAATTGGAATTAGAGATGAGGCTAAAATGCTTGGGGGGCTTGGACCTTGTGGGAAAGAGATTTGTTGCAAAGGGTGCCTTAAAGATTTTGAAAAGGTGTCACTCAAATTTGCAAAAAATCAAGGCTTGGCATTAAACACCTCAAAGCTTAGTGGCATGTGTGGAAGATTGATGTGTTGTCTGGCGTATGAAAATGACATGTATGTTAAAACACTTGAAAAAATGCCAAAGTTAAACAGCAAAGTTAAAACAAAAGAGGGTATTGGGGTTGTTGTTTATAACAATATATTAAAAGAAACTGTTACAGTTAAAATTAATGAAGATGAAGACACAACAAAACTTGTTGAATTTTCTTTAAGCGATGTGGAAAAAATATGATAAGACTTGATGATTTATGCATTGAAAATTACAAAATTTTTCAGGATGACGAACTTTACAATTTTTCAACCGATGCAGTTTTACTTGCAAATTTTGTGGAATTTAAAAGCAAAGATATTGTTTTTGATTTGTGCAGTGGAAATGGGGTTGTTGGAATTTTAGGAGCAATTAAAAATAATTATAAAAAAATTTATTTGGTTGAAATTCAAAAAAGTTTGGCAACGCTTGCACAAAAAAGTGTGAAATTTAACAAACTTGAAAACGTTTTTGTGCTTAATGAAGATATAAAAAATCTTCCAAACAATTTTGAAAGTGGAAGTGTTGATGTTATTTGTTGTAATCCTCCATACAGAAAATGCGATGGTCAAATTCAAAATCAAAATGAACATATAAGCATTTGTAATTTTGAAAAGAAAATCACACTTGCCGAAATTATTCAAACTTCGAGTTATTTGTTAAAGTTTGGTGGGAAATTTTATATGGTTAATTCAATTGATAGACTTGAAGAAACAATTTGCTTGCTAAATAATTATAATTTTAAAACAAAGATATTGCAAATTGTAAATCCCAAAATCAACAAAAATGCAAATGTTTTTTTGATAAAAGCTGTCAAAAATGCAAAAAGCGGAATTAAAGTTTTGCCAAATTTGATATTAAATGATGAAAATGGAAAATTTTTAGTCAAAATTAAAAAGGGGAAAAATGAAGGGTAATTTTTATTTTGTTGGAACGCCAATTGGAAATTTAAAAGATTTTTCAACAAATCAAATTGAAACATTAAAAAGTGTAGACATAATTTTGTGTGAAGATACAAGAACCAGTAAAGTTCTTCTTAATAAATATGAAATTGTCAAGCCACTACTATCTTTTCATAAATTTAATTACAAAGAAATGGTGCCAACAGTTGTCGAAAAACTTTTAAGCGGAAAAAATATTGCTTTGATTTCTGATGCTGGAATGCCGGTGATTTCTGATCCGGGGGCGGAAATAATTGAAGCATTAAAACAAAACAAGATAAATTACACCGTTGTTGGTGGGGTTAGCGCATTTTTGAATGCCTTTATTCTTTCGGGGTTTTCTTATCCGTTCACGTTTATTGGGTTTTTACCAGATAAAAAATCTGAACAAGAAAAACTGCTTATTGAATTTAGGAATGTTAAATCCACTTTGATTTTTTACAGTTCGGTTCATGACATCCAAAAAGATATTGACGCACTTTTTAGGTGCTTTGGAGATAGAAAAATTTGTGTGTGCAGAGAACTTACAAAACTTCACGAAGAAATTATCTTTTCATCACTAAAAGAGGGCTATAACAACACACTTAAAGGTGAATTTGTTATTGTTGTTGAGGGATATGTTGAAAAACAAGACGAATTTACGCTTGATGAAAAGTTAGATTATTATTTAAGTTTAGGATTTGATAAAAAAGAAGCAATTAAACTTGTTGCAAAAGATAAAAACATGACAAAAAGTGAAGTTTATAATTATTTTGTTAAGAAGGGGAAATAATGGGATTTTTTGATTTTTTTAAAAGAAAAAAAGAAAAACAAGCGAAGATAAACAAAAATGTGAGATTAGGTCTTGCTCTTGGTGGTGGTGGAGCACGGGGTTTTGCACATCTTGGAGTGTTAAAAGCCTTTGATGAAAATGGAATAAAATTTGATTATATTGCAGGAACTAGTGTTGGAAGTTTGGTTGGAGCTTTTTATGCCGGTGGTTTTAGTGCTGAACAAATTATTGAAATATCAAAAAAGATAAACAAAAAAGATATAAAAAATAATAAAATTATGTTTATGCCAAGTTCAACAATGGGGTTACAAAACATTATTAAAAACAATTTGGGGGATGTTGACATTAAAGAATTACAAATTCCATTTTGCGCTGTTGCGGTTGATATGAAAAGCGGAAATGAGGTTGATATAAAAAGTGGCAGTCTTGCAAAGGCTGTTGCCGGAAGTTGTGCTGTTCCTGGCGTGTTCACCTATGTTGATTTTGATGATTTTAGGCTTCAAGACGGCGGACTTCAAAACACAATTCCAAGTGATGTTGTAAAGTCTATGGGGGCGGACTTTATTGTGAGTGTAGATTGCAATCCAAGTAGGGGCTATGGAACTGACAGCACAAAACTTATGGATATTTTATCTGCGACAATAAGAATTTTAATGAAAAGTAATGCGGTTAAAGGCAAATTTTACTCTGACGTTATAATTGAACCAGACACAAAAAGATTTAAGTCTACAAAACTTAAGGGTGCTGAAGAAATGATAGAGGAAGGTTATAAAGCCGGTCTTGAAAAAATTGCAGAAATAAAAAAATTACTCACTCAAAGAGTTAAACACAGAAAACAAAAATAAAGAAAATTACATATACAAAAGAAAATGGCAAAAAGACAAAATAAAAAATTAACTTATAGATTTTCAAAAGTTAGCATAATTATATTTTTATTAATTTCAATATTGCTAACTGTTTTTGCATTTGCTTTTAAAAAACCAATAGAAAATTTGGTGAATTATAATAATATAACAAGTGTTATAAATTATGACGGACTTGTTATGCACACCATTGATGTTGGGCAGGCTGAAGCGATTATGATTAAACTTCCAGATGGCAAGAATATGCTTGTTGACAGTGGAAATCGTGGCGTGGAAAAGAATAATAAACTTAAAAGTTATTTGATTAATAATTATTTTAATTCGGTTGAAAATAAAGAAATTGATTATTTTGTTTTAACTCATTCTGATGCTGACCATATTGGTGGAGCAGAAATGATTTTTGAAACTTTTCAGGTTAATAAAGTTTTTCGCCCAAATTTGTTTTCTGATTTGGTTGAGCCCGATAAAAGCACAATTGTTTCATATCAAAAACATCCAAAGGCATTAGAAAATCAATTATGGAGCAGGGTTGTTGAAAAAATGTATGCTGAACCAAATTGCGAAATTGAGTTTTCAAAGGCGGGAATAGAAATTGTTGAAAGTTTATATTCAATTAAATTTTGTTCGCCAACAGAAGATTATTATGACAAAATTAACAGCTATTCACCAATAATGATTATTGAATATGCAACAAGAAAAATTATGTTAACCGGAGATGCTACAACTGATACTGAACAAAAAGCTATGCATAATATAACTGAATGTGATATTTTGAAGGTGGGGCATCACGGAAGTGAAACTTCAACAGGTGAAGAGTTTTTGAAAAAAGTTAACCCAACTTATGCAATAATTTCAGCAAATGCGAATGATTCAAATAATTATGGTCTTCCAAAGCAAACAATTTTAAATAGGCTTATAGAAAACAATGTTCTTGAAAAAAATATTTTTAGAACCGATTTGAATGGGAATATTATTTTAACAATTTCAAACAATGCTGATATCAAATTTATTTTGGATGTTCAAAACAATAGTTACTATGTTAAAGTTGAATATTTATTAGTTGGGAGTATTGCAATTTTGTTTGTTATTTGCTTTTCAATAAAGAAAAAGAAACTAAAAAGCTAAAAATTTTAAATTTTTTATGTTTTTTATTTCGTATATTAGTTAAAATTTGTTAATATAAGAATATAAACAGAAAAAAGGAAAACAAAAATTTGAAAAGCAACTTAACATTAATTGCATTAAACTTGGGGTTTAAGAAAAATATTGCAAAAAAACTAGCAGATGTGTTAGGTATGTTTTATGTCGATGTTAATGAATTTATAAAATATGATGTAATTGATATTAACAGCATTATAAAAACCGCAGGAATTGAATATTATAATAAACTAGAAACTAAGACTGTTAGCACAATCTCAAGTTATGAGAATTCGTTAATAACTCTTGATCTTAACACATTATTTTGCAATGACAACTTTAAGTTTTTAAAACAAAGTTCTATATTTATATATCTAAGACTAAAATACGCAAATTTTAAAGCCGAACTTTTGAAAGAAAGACCCAAAAGTGCAAAATATGAAAAACTGCTTAATGAAAAAGTTTTTTCAGAGCGTGATAAAATTTTGAAGTCTTTAAGCGATATTGTTGTGGATGTTAATCCTAGTGATAAAAATTTAATAACAAAAATAATAAAAAGCATAAAAAAATATTATAAGGATGTTTTATGAAAAGTTTAGATATTGTGAATAATATAAGGGTTGTTGGGATTGAAACAATTACAAATGCAAAAAGTGGGCACCCAGGGGTTGTTTTAAGTGCG
>CAJMEO010000028.1 GCA_905212505.1 uncultured Christensenella sp. | reverse complement strand
TTTTAGTTTTAATTTAATGCTATAAAAAATATATTATTACAAATAAAACTTTCAAATATTTCATTACAAAACATCAAAACATTTAATTTTAAAATTATATAAAAAGGAATTTTTATGAAAAAAAGTAAAGAATATGATGCATACGCAAAATATAGATACAACTACAGTTCAAAACAAAAAAATAAAAAAGGTTTTTTATTTGCTTTATTTTTTGTTGTGTTTTGCATTTCGGTTGTTGTGTTTTTTTCAATAAGTTTTTCAAACTTTTTGCTTGTAAATAAAGTTGTTAACATAAATTCATCTTTCATTCAAAACGCAAAAACTCTTTATGCGTTGTGTTTGGATAATGCAACAACAATTGAAGATGCCCACAAAAAAAGTGAAGATCAGCAAAAACAGGGCGGAGCAGGATTTATTTTTCAAACCAACAATGGCTTTAAAGTTATAAGTTCAATATATTCAACCAAAACCGATTGCGAAAAGGTAAAATCAAATTTAATTTCGTCAGGTGTTAATGTTGAAATAATACAACTAACTTTGCCAGCAATAAATTTAAAAGTCAGTTTAAATTCTTCTTCAAGTCAAATTTTAGGGGAAGGACTAAATTTATTTTATAAAAATTATCAAATTCTTTATAATCTTTCTGTTGAGTTTGATAAACAAAATATAGATTTAATCAAAGTTAAATCTAGCATAAAAAATCTTCAAGATGAAAATTCAAAAATTGTTCAAAAATATTCAAACCAATTTGTTAAAAGTTCAAATGTTTCAATTTTATATATAAAAATTTATCTTAACAAAATAAACACAAATCTAGAAAACTTACTTATGGGGGACGAAAGCGTAAATCTTTCAAGCTCAATAAAACAAACCTATTGCAATATTATCAATGACTATTTGATTTTGTGCAATGAGATATCATAAAACAAACTAAATTCCATCAATAATTTCTTCATAAGAAATGCCAAAAACTTCTTTCATTTTTCTCATAGCACTAAAATCGGGCTCGCTGTTATTAACTTCCCAACGGAAGACCTGCAAAAAATTTAACAAATTTAACTGTTGACGTTAATAATTTAACAACCGAAAAGAAAAAAGAAATAATATTGTGTACTGACAATTTTAATAATGTCAAAAGAGTTATTGAAAATATAAGAAATTTAAGCTTTGATTGTTATAATCTTTTTAATTCGTTTTTAGAAGAGAATAAAGATATTTTAAAATAATTTTGTTTTAAAAATTTTTATTCTTTTTTATAGCATGGTTATAAAATCGGGGCAATTTGCACCTATGAGTTTTTAAAAAGTGCAAAATTTGCACCATAACATTTGACAAAAGTGCAAAAATCCTGTGAAAAATTTAATTGTTTGTTTTAAAAATTTTTATTCTTTTTTTATTATGTGTTATAATAAATACATGGACTATTCACACAAGTTTGAAGTGGTAAGCAAATTCACCCCAAGCGGTGACCAACCCAAAGCAATTGAAAGTCTTTCAAAAGGAATTGAAGATGGGCTTAAAAGTCAAGTTTTGGTGGGGGTTACAGGAAGCGGAAAAACTTACACAATGGCAAAAGTTATTGAAAAGTTAAACAGACCAGTTTTGGTGTTGGCTCACAACAAAACTTTGGCAGCACAACTTTGCAACGAATTTAGAGAGTTTTTTCCAAAAAATAGGGTGGAATTTTTTGTGTCTTATTATGACTATTATCAACCTGAGGCATATATTGTTTCGTCCGACACATATATCGAAAAAGATATGAGCATTAATGACGACATAGATAAACTTCGTCACAGTGCAACTTGCTCGTTGTTAGAGCGTAACGACACAATTGTTGTTGCGTCAGTTTCGTGCATATATGGACTAGGAAGTCCTGAAGAATATTCTGGTCTTCAAATTTCATTACGTCCAGGTGACAGAATAGACCGTGATGATGTTGTTTCAAAACTTGTAAACATTCAATATGAAAGAAATGATTTAGATTTCAAACGTGCAACATTCAGGGTTAGGGGAGATATTGTTGAAGTTATCCCTGCCTATTCAAGCGAAACGGCATATAGAATTGAGTTTTTTGGCGATGAAATTGACAAACTTAGTGAAATTGACATAGTAAGTGGCAAAATTATAAGCACACTTTCACATGTTGCCATATATCCAGCAAGCCACTATGCTGTTGGAAGCGAAAAGCTTTTAAATGTTTTAAAAACCATTCAACATGATGCTGAAATTGAAGTTGAAGAAATGAAAAGCCAAGGAAAGCTTCTTGAAGCTGAAAAGCTTAAACAACGCACAAGTTATGACATAGAAATGATGAGAGAAATGGGTTATTGCAACGGAATAGAAAATTATTCACGCTATTTTGATGGCAGAAAAGTTGGCGAACCTCCTTTCACACTTCTTGATTATTTTAACAAAAATTTTGTTTTATTCATTGACGAAAGTCACATAACAATTCCACAAATTCGTGCAATGTATAATGGAGATAGAAGCCGAAAAGTTAATCTTGTTGATTATGGTTTCAGGTTAAAGTCTAGTTTTGATAACAGACCTTTAACTTTTGACGAATTTAATCAAAAACTTGGTCAAGTTATTTATGTTTCGGCAACACCAAATGAATATGAACTTAAAAAGGCCGACAATGTTGTTGAACAAATTATTCGTCCAACAGGGCTATTAGACCCTATGGTTGAGGTCAGAAAAATTGAAGGACAGATTGACGATTTAATTTCTGAAATTCACAAAACGATAATAAAGGGTGGAAGAATTTTAGTGACAACACTCACAAAAAAAATGAGTGAATCACTAACTAACTATTTAACCGATTATGGCATTAAAGTTAAATATCTTCACAGTGAAATTGACACATTAGAGAGAATTGAAATTATAAATTCTTTGCGAGAAGGAGAGGTTGATGTTGTTGTTGGAATAAATCTTCTTCGCGAAGGTTTGGATATTCCCGAAGTTATGCTTGTTTGCATTTTGGATGCCGACAAAGAAGGCTTTTTGCGAAGTGAAACATCACTTATTCAAACAATTGGAAGAGCTGCGCGAAACAGCGAAGCAAAAGTTATTATGTATGCTGATGTGGTCACAAAAAGCATGAAAAAAGCAATTGACGAAACGAACCGAAGACGAAAAATTCAAATGGAATATAATAAAAAACATGGAATTGTTCCAAAAACAATTAAAAAAGAAATCAAAAATACGCTTGAAATTGGCAAAAAAGTTAGTGACGAGCCACAAAAAATTGATGCAAAAGACATTCCAAAACAGATTGAACTTTTAAAAGGTTTGATGAGCACTGCAAGCAAAGAATTAGATTTTGAAAAAGCAATAATGCTTAGAGATCAAATTAAGGAACTTAAAAAGTTATTAGGAGAAAAATAGTGGAAGATTATATAAAAATTAAAGGAGCAAAAGAGAACAATCTTAAAAATATTGACCTAACTCTTCCAAGAAACAAACTTATTGTTTTTACTGGGGTTAGTGGAAGTGGCAAAAGTACGCTTGCTTTTGACACAATTTTTGCCGAAGGTCAACGCAAATTTATGGAAAGTTTGTCAAGTTATGCACGTATGTTTTTGGGGCAAATGCAGAAACCTGACGTTGATTCAATTGAAGGTTTGTCGCCTGCAATTTCAATTGACCAAAAAAGCACTTCACAAAATCCACGTTCAACTGTTGGAACAGTCACTGAAATTTATGATTATTTAAGATTGTTGTATGCTAATATTGGGGTTCCATATTGTCCAAATTGCCACAAGCCAATCAAACGACAAACCGTTGACCAAATTGTTGATAAGGTTAAAGAATTTGGTGTGGGAGAAAAAATCTTGATTGAAGCTCCCATTGTGAGTGCTGAAAAAGGCACGCATGCTAAACTTTTTGAAAGTTTAAACAAAAGTGGTTATATTAGAGTTAAAATTGATGGAAATATTTACACTCTTGATGAAGAAATAAGTCTTGATAAAAACATAAAGCACACGATTAATGTTGTGATAGACAGAATTATCATAAAAGAAGACAACCTTGGAAGGATTGAAGAGTCAATAGAAAACGCAATTAAACTGTCAAAAGGCAAAGTTATTATCACTAAAGACGATGAGGAAATTTTATTTTCAACAAATTTTGCTTGCCCTGTGTGTGGCTACAGCTATGGTGAAATTTCGCCAAGATTGTTTAGTTTTAACAATCCCTTTGGGGCGTGCAAAGAGTGTTTAGGGCTTGGCTATAAGCAACAAATAAGTGAAGATCTTGTTATGTGCAAGCCAAATTTAACGCTGAATGAAGGCGGGCTTACAATTTCGGGATGGAACATGGATTCGGGCTCAATCTCTTCTTCACAATTTAGTGCATTAAGCAAAAAGTATGGGTTTAGTTTGGATGTTCCTGTTAAAGATTTGCCAAAAGATGTTCTAAAACTTTTGCTTTATGGAACAAATGATGAAATTGAAGTTAAATATAAATCAAGCAAGTGGGAAACAACATATAAAACAAAATTTGAAGGCATAATTCCTAACTTAGAGAGAAGATTTAGAGAAACAACAAGCGACTATGTTAAAAGTGAAATTTCAAAATATATGGTTTCAACACCTTGTCCAGAATGTGAAGGAAAGCGCTTAAACAAAGAAGCATTAAATGTTTTTATTTGTGGAAAAAACATTGATGATTTATGCTCATTAAGTGTTGACGATGCTTTAAACTTTATTGATAACATTAAACTTTCAAAAAGTGAAAAAATAATCAGTGAAAGCATTTTAAAAGAAGTTAGGGCAAGATTAAATTTTTTGAAAAATGTTGGTCTTAGCTATTTAACTTTGTCTAGAGCTTCAAACACACTTAGCGGTGGAGAAAGTCAACGAATAAGACTCGCCACCCAAATTGGAAGCGGTCTTGTTGGGGTTTTGTATATCTTAGACGAACCTTCAATTGGGCTTCATCAAAAAGATAACGACAAACTTATTGAAACTTTAAAAAATTTACGCGACAAAGGAAACACAATTATTGTTGTTGAACATGATGAAGACACAATAAGAAATGCTGATTACATTGTTGACATTGGGCCTTATGCCGGAAGTCATGGTGGCGAAGTTGTGGCACAAGGAACTTTTAACGAAGTTTTGAAAAACAAAAATAGCATAACAGCAAAATTTTTGCGCGGAGAAGAAAAGATTGAAGTTCCAACAAAAAGACGAAAACCTAAGGCTTTTATTGAAATTAAAGGAGCCAATCAAAACAATCTAAAAAACGTTAATGTGAAAATTCCGCTTGGGGTTTTAACGGTTGTTACTGGTGTTAGTGGAAGTGGAAAAAGCACACTTGTTAATCAAACGTTATATCCAAATGCATACAAATTAACAAATAATAAAAATATACTCAGCCCAACAGGATGCAAAAGCATCACTGGAATAAGTGAAGATACAATAGACAAAGTTATAAATATTGACCAATCGCCAATAGGACGAACTCCACGAAGCAATCCAGCAACATACACTGGGTTGTTCACTCATATTCGTGAACTTTACAGTCAAATTGAACTTAGCAAAATGCGTGGATACACTGCTGGAAGATTTAGTTTTAATATTGCTGGCGGAAGATGTGAAGCATGCTCGGGTGACGGGATTAAAAAGATAGAAATGTATTTTCTGCCTGATGTTTATGTTCCATGTGAAGTTTGTGGTGGAAAAAGATATAACCGAGAAACCTTAGAAGTTAAATATAAAGGTAAATCTATAAGTGATGTTTTGGATATGACAATTGAACAGGCTCTTGAATTTTTTGAAAATCATCCACTTTTGAAAAACAAACTTCAAACACTTTATGATGTGGGGCTTGGATATATCAAACTTGGTCAAAGTGCAACAACGCTTAGTGGTGGTGAAGCACAACGTGTTAAACTTGCAACAGAGTTATGTCGAAAGTCAACAGGAAAAACCTTGTATATTTTGGATGAACCAACGACAGGGCTTCACATGTATGATGTGAAAAAACTTTCACAAATTTTGCAACGGTTGGTTGAGGGTGGAAACACTTGTGTTGTTATTGAACATAATCTTGATATAATAAAAACTGCCGACTATATCATTGACCTTGGAAAAGACGGCGGAAAAAATGGCGGTCAAGTTATTGCAAAGGGCACGCCCGAAGAAGTTGCAAATTGCGAAGATAGTTATACTGGTCAATATCTTAAAAAAATGCTTTGATTTAAATAAAGTTAATAATGATTTTTGTTTAATAGATAGAATAATTTAATTTTTGTTCAAATCTATGAAAATTATTAATTTATTTTTAA
>CAJMEO010000027.1 GCA_905212505.1 uncultured Christensenella sp. | reverse complement strand
GTCAATTGTTTTAAAGTCTTGATATTAATTGAAAAAAAATTTTTGTTTTGATACAATATAATATATGCAAATAAATTTTGTGGAACTAAGAAATTTCAGAAACTATTCTTTTGAAAAGTTTATGTTGAATAATGGAATTAATATCTTGCTTGGTGATAATGCCCAAGGGAAAACCAATCTTTTAGAGAGCATATATTTTTCATGCATAGGAAAAAGTTTTAAAACAAAAAATGAAAAAGAACTTATAAAATCAGGAAGTGTAAATGCAAAAATTTTTGTTGATTTTGAAAAAAATAATGGGAAAAATACAATTTCTGTTGAGTTTAAAGATAACAAAAAATTTATTAAACTGAACGAAATAAACATAACAAAAACAAGTTCAATGCTTGGAAATTTGGCTTGCGTGTTTTTTTCGCCAAGCGAACTTAAACTTGTTAAAGAAGCCCCAGAAGATAGACGAAGATTTTTGGATATTGACATATCTCAATTAAATTTAGACTATTACAACAGTTTGATAAAATACAACAAAATTTTGAAAGAACGAAACAAACTTTTAAAATCAACCGAAAATGAAAAGGTTATTGAGCAAACTCTTCCAATTTGGGACTGTCAACTTTCAAAAGCTGGAAGCGAAATTGTTGCTTTCAGGCTTGAATTTATTGATAAATTAAATTTAAGAGCAAAAATTGAACATAACTATTTGTCTAACGGAAAAGAAAATTTGATTTTGGAATATTCTTCTTGCGACAATTTCAAAGAAAAAAGTTTGGAAGAAATTGAAAAAATTTTGCTTAAAAGATTAACTGAAAGTCACGAAAAAGACCTTAAACTTAAATATACAACAATTGGTCCGCACCGAGATGATATAAAAATATACTTAAACAACATGGAAGTTAAAAGTTTTGGAAGTCAAGGTCAACAACGAACAAGCCTTCTTTCAATAAAACTTGCCGAACTTGAAATTTTTAAAGAAGTTTTTAATGAATATCCGATTTTGCTTCTAGACGACGTGTTTAGCGAACTTGATGATAGCAGAAAAGAAAGATTGTTTAACCGCGTTAAGCCCCTTCAAACTCTTATCACAACAACGAAATTTGATATGCCTGATTTTGACAATGCCAAAATTATTAAAATAGAAAATGGAAAGATTGTTTTATAATCTTTCCATTTTTAATAATTTCAATTGAATTTTCACTTATGTTTTATTAAATTTGTTTATCTTTTAACTTCTTAACATTAGTGATTATTTTTTATTGATAAATTTTTATAAAATCAGATAACCTTTGAAATTTTTAACTAAGTGCATTTCCATCTTTCAAAACTGTAACACTTGTGTTCAACGCTGTTTTTGAATTTAACTCGGTTTTGCTTGCAAATTGTGTGTTAACTCCTCCCACTTTATATGTGAAGTTTGAACTGATTTTCAACGACGAACTGCTTGGCGCGTTTGAGAAAGTGCCACTGAACATATCAGTCCAAGTTGTAACCTTGCTTGTGTTGAAGTTTGATAAGTCTAGGCTGGTTAATTTGCTGCAATTATAGAACATATAAGCCATGCTTGTAACACTGCTTGTGTTGAAACTTGAAACATCCAAACTTGTTAAAGCATTGCAGTATATAAACATATATCCAATACTTGTAACACTGCTTGTGTTGAAGTTTGAAAGGTCTAGGCTGGTTAATTTGCTGCAATAAGCGAACATAGAATTTATGTTTGTAACACTGCTTGTGTTGAAGTTTGAAAGGTCTAGGCCGGTTAATGCTTGACAACTCAAAAACATTCCATTCATATATACAACTAAGCTCGTATTAAAGTTATTAAATGTTATTGATGTTAAGTTCGTTAGTCTGTTTGCTGCAGTTGAATCACTAAACAAATATGAACAATTGGTTGGCGCCATGATAACTTTGTCGCTAACAAAGGCTATGTCGGTGCTTGACTTTGTCCAAACTTCCAACTTTCCTTGGTCGTTTGTTGCAAGTTTTGCATCTAGGTTTGCGGTTAATGTGTCATCTTTTGCATAACCTGTTAACCCACTATCTTTTTTGTCATAAAACCCTATGCTTGTTAGGTTAACATAATCAGGAATTGCTGCTTTCCAGTTTTCAGACGTCACAAAATTAACACGTGGATATAATTCATCATAGGCTTGTTGAGATGTTAAATTTGCTTGTTGAATTGCATAAATTTTGCAAAAGACTTTCACATTCGTGCCTTGAATTTCATAGTCTTCAGACACTTTTGCTGAGATTGTTATGTTTTGCGTACTTTCGTTTGTTAACTTTCCACAATATTTGTCTGACACTGATGCTTTGTTTGCGTCGGTTTGAAGATAGGTTTTTGTGAAATTGTTAACATAAACATTTGTTCCGTCTTCTGAAAAATACATTGATTCTTCAAAAACGCCGTTATTATCAAAAATATATACGATATAGTATGCTGGTTCGCTTGTTGATTTTAAGCCTAAGGTTAAATTGATGTTAACTGTGTCACCTGGCATAAGTTTGCCCGTGTATGTTGGGCCAGAAACCCTTGAAACATCAAAGGTTAAAGTTTGTGTTTCGTTGTCCACCCCACCTGAAACGTCAAGTTCAATTGAACCAAAGTTTAAGGTGCCTTCATATTCTTTTTTGTCGGTGAACCAAGCAAAAGTGATTGAGAACAAAGAAACAAGCACTATCAATAACAGTGCTAACAAAATCTTTGAAAACAACTTTTCTTTCTTGCTCTTTCCCACTTCCACCATTTCCTTAGTTTTTCTCTTTTCATTAAAAATGATGCCACTTTTTGCATTTCTTTGTCAAATGTTTTTATATGTTTTTTCAATTTTAGTGCCAAAGACATTTTTTTGTGCCAAAGGCACCTTCTCTTGTGGCGAAAACACTTTCTCGTTCAATTTGATGTTTTTCTTTTGCAATTTATACATATTTTTATGTGACATATTCAATTTGTTTGTGCCAAAGACACTTTTGTATTTAATTTGTTGATTTTATTATTTAAATTTATAAAACATTTAATTTACGCTTGTTTAACTTTTCTTTTTTCTTTTTTAACTTTTTTAAAAACTTCTTTTTGAATTGATAATAGTTGTTTCTTCCGCTTTTGAGTTTTTTCTTTCATAACTTTTTTTGTTATTTTTTCTATTTTTTTATCATAATCATTTTGATATTTAAGTTTACTTTTTTCAATCTTTGCTTTGTATGGACTATATCTATATTCTTCTGGGCTTTGCAAACTCTCATAAATAATTTTCGCAATCTCATCGGCACCATTTTTTGTTCTGTCAAATTGATAAGTGTTCTGTCTATATTCATCCAAAAGCGAAGGGTTGTCAATAAAACTTTCAACCAATTCTCTTGCTTTTTTCTTGTCTTTAACATAAATTCCTGTTTTATAAAATTCAGTGAACAAATCATTTGACGCTTTTTCAATTGGACCACTATAAAAATTTGTCATGATGGGCGTGTGAACAAACATAGAATCTGTTATTGCGTTTGGCCCCGCTTTTGTTATGAACAAATCAGAAGCACAATAGAAATCTTCAATATTTGTGGTGAATGGAAGAGTGATTAAAGTTATATTGTTTGGCATCAAACTTTCTAGGTTTTTAAGTTTATTAAAAACTTTTTCATTTTTTCCAGCAACTGCTATTATTGTTATTTCTTTTTCAGTTTTTAATAATTCTTTTGTAAAACTTTCTAAATTTGCCGAAGCATAAGCCCCATCTGCTAAAATAACAGTAAATTTTGGTGGAAGATTGTGTTTCTCTCTACACTCTTGTTTTGTTAAGTTGAAATTTTGAATTTGACTTCGTGTTAAAAAATTAACTTGTCTTACTTGAGAAGGGGCAAATTTCTTATCTTCTATGGCTTCTTTTGTTGCAACTGAATTGTTAGTTACTAAAATATCACATCTATTATCCCACCAGCCGTGAACACAATGGTCTGGGTCATAAACAATGTTAAGCCATTTATTTTTAGAATTTTTTCTGCATGCTTCCACCCCAAAAAAGACAGGTTCAAAATGTGTGCTAACAACAGCATCAGGATTTAAATTTTCAAGATGTTTCATGCATTTTTTATAGATATTTCCAAAAACATTTTTATAAACAAATTTTAATGTTCCTTGTTCAGTGAAAGTTTTCATGAATGCAAATTGCATGTCAAGATGACCTTTATGTTTGTTTGCATATTTTACATCTTTTATCAAAAATTGTTCATGGTCAATTAATTCTTTATCTTTATCAGCCCTAAAAATCCAGTCTCTAACAACTTCTATTTCGTCACCATATAATTTTTCTAAACTTTCAGCTATTGCTTGAGCGGTTACAATGTGCCCTTGACCAGCCTCAACAAAAGTGATAACAACTCTCTTTTTCATAAAACCTCATTATTTTTTTATTATGCGAAGTCAAGAGAAATCAATGTGAAGCATTATTTTCAAATGACTAATATATAGTAAACTATGACGCTTTGGTTTTTAAGAAATTTACGATAGCAAACTTAATTTATTCGTTTTAACAAAACATCATTATTAGTTTATAATATATTAAATTATAATATATATAACAATTAATAGTCAATAGTTTGACAAAATTTAATTTTAGGGTTAAACTTTATTTATGAGAATTCATAATGAAGACAAGTTGAAAGATTTTTATAAAAAAGAAAAATTAAATGTCGCTTTAGTCACTGATGCTTTTTATCCATCTGTGGGCGGTGTTGAAAATGTTGTTTCTAACTTATGTAATAGTTTTTATAAAAATAAAAACGTTAATGTGGTTTGCATCACTGGTGATGTTAAAGGTTGCAAAGATTTTGAAAATTTTGCAATAATCAGAACAAAAAGCATAAAAGTTCCAAAAAAATGGGGTTTATGCCAACCCGTGCCTGAACTGGATAACAAATTCAAAAAACAACTTGACAAACTTAAAATTGACGTTTTTCACTTACACACAGTTTATGGCGTTGCAAGTTATTGTTTGAAATATGCCAAAAAAAACAATATTCCAGTTCTATTTCATGCCCACAGCAAATTTAATGAAGAAATTCCAACTTGCGTGAAAAATAAATTGATTGCAAACATCGTTGTTAAACGTGCTTACAAGTTTGTTAACAAGTGTGACAAGGTTATTGCTGTTAGCAATGCAACAAGGTTAAATTATATTAAAAATGGCGTTATAGATCCACAAATTATTGTAATCCCCAACACAACAAACATGAAAACTAACACCAACGAAACAGAAATTAAAAAATATTTTTGTGATAAATATAATATAACAAAAAACAGTCCTGTTCTTCTTTTTGTTGGAAGAATGGAAATGAAATGCAAAAATCTTGATTTCTTGCTTGAAAGTTTAAAGATTTTGAAAGAAAAAAACTTTGATTTTAAAATGTTTATGATTGGCGGTGGAAACGATGAAGCAAAACTTAAAGAAATGTGCAAAAACTTCGACTTAGAAAATAATATTATTTTTACAGGAAAAATTACTGACCAAAATTTACTTTCTAAATATTATTATTTTGCCGACTTGTTTTGCTTTCCATCAACTGTTGACAATTGCCCAATTGTGAAATCTGAAGCGGCAAGCCAAAAAACTCCAATGCTTGCAATAGAAGGCAGTGCAAGCAGTGAAAACATTGAAGACAACTTTAATGGCTTTTGTTGCGAACTTGACAAAAATATTTTTGCCAGCAAAATAATCGAAATAACAAAAAATCAACAAAAATTAAATGAAGTGTCTGTTAACGCATATAACACACTAAATGTGGGTTGGGACAATGTTGCAGAACAAATTTTTGAAATTTATAAAGAATTGATTAACAAAAATTTTTCAAACAACAAAGTAAATAAAGAATTTGAAAAAACACAATAACCCTAGTAATTAAAATTAATATCTTACAAAATTCAATATCATCAAAAAAAGAAGTTATTTAAACTTCTTTTTTGTTAATATTTATTCTTCTTCAAACAAGTCTATATCCAAATCTTCGGGCATAAATTTGCCTTGTGCAGATTCACTATCAAGTTCGCTATCAACCAAAAGAACAATGTCGGCTTGATGCTCATTTTTAACAACAATATAACTTGTTGGTTGTTCAAGTTCATTGTTAATATGATTTGAACATTCTAAATATGCAAATAAATATTCTTTTGCACTTTTAAAAGCATCTTCAACACTATCGCCTTCGGTGTAAATATCTAAATCATTAAAGGCAACAGCATAATTATTGTTTTCTTCATCGTAATACAATACTGCCGGATATACAAATTGTTGCTTCATAACCACTCCTAATCAAATTAATTTTAACATATTTTATTTTAAAAGTAAAATATTATGTT
>CAJMEO010000026.1 GCA_905212505.1 uncultured Christensenella sp. | reverse complement strand
GTTGTTAAATCCTTTTTCAGTGGGGTTGTTAATTTCAACGATTTTTACATGCTTTGTGTTATTATTTTTTTATTATTTGCACAAAAAACTTAAAAAACCTATAAACAGATATATTTATTTGTTATATGCAATATTAAGTCAGATAGCATTTTTATACTATAGTTTTATAAGCCCAGAAACGTTAGTTAATGCAATTATTAGTGTTATAATAAGTGTTATATTGCTTGTTTGTTATAATTTATTCTTTTCGAGTGTTTTTATTAAAGGTTTTTCTTCTGTTTTCACAATAAATGAAATAATTTCTGGATGTGTATTTCTAATTAGTGTGAGCATTGGAATTAGTGCAATAAATATTGTTAACATAGAGTTAATCAAAATTTTTGCTGTTTTTTTAATATTGCTTTCAACATTTGCTTTAAATGGCAAGGCAAGTTTTATTATTTCAATATCTATTGGAATTGGTTATGCTCTATATTCTTATGATTTAACTTTTATTTCTGTTTTTTCAATATTTGCATTGATAGGTTTATGCTTCAAAAGCAGTAATAAATATTTTTCAAGTTTAGCAATTTGTTTGATAGATATTTTTTTGGGTGTATACTTAAAAATTTACTCTCAATATAGCATTTATTCTGTTTTGTCTATAGTGATTGGGTGCTTGGCGTTTTTGATTATTCCAAAGCAAATTTTTAGCAACATAAAAGAAATTTTGGGAAGTTTTAATTCCACTTTACTATATCGAAATTTAATAAACAACACAAAAGAAAGCATGGTCAAGAGATTATCTGAAATAAGTGAAGTTTTTTTGGATATGGAAATTAATTTTAAAAATATGGTTAAAGGAAATCTTCCAAAAAATGAAGCCAAACAACTTTTAATCAATGAACTTTGCAGTAAAGTTTGCAGTGATTGTAAAGAAAAACACAAGTGTTTAAGAACAATGAATGAAGAAACTATGAATGCTTTTAACGATATGTTAGACAAAGGTTTTGAAAAAGGGAAAATTACATTGCTTGATATATCGCCAACACTTAGTAACAGGTGTAATAGAAGTGCAAATGTTATTGGCACATTAAACGGATTAATTAACAGTTATAAACAATATTCTTTAATGATTTCTAGCGGTGATACAAGCAGAGTTTTAATTGGTGAACAAATGGGTGGTGTTAGTAAACTTTTAAAAAGTTTAATAGATGACACTTCTAACAATTTTAATTTTGATTTAAACAAAGAAAATGACATTAAGGAAGAACTTAAGTTTTTACATATTTGTTGCACCGATGTTATAAGCTTTGTTAAAGATGGTTTTTATAATATTCAACTTATTGTTAAAAAAGGAGAGATTAACAAAAAAGATATTGAAAAAGTTATTTCAAAAATTGTCAAAACAAAAATGAAAATCAGTGATGTTACGGCATTAAATAATGCTTTTGATGTTTTAACAATAAAAAACGCACCCAAATTTGATTGTGTTTTTGGAGTTAGTGGAATAACAAAAGATAACAGTGAAATAAGTGGAGATACATATTCTTTTATAAAAATTGATGATGATAAAGTATTGATTGCTGTAAGTGATGGAATGGGAAGTGGCGAAAACGCACAACACACAAGTGAAATGAGTTTGAATTTAATTGAAAATTTTTATAAAGCAGGTTTTGAAAACGAAATTATATTAAACAGTGTTAATAAACTTTTAACAATAAATAGTGAAGAAAGTTTTAGTGCATTAGACATTTGTGTTTTAGATTTTAAAAAAGAAATTATTGATTTCATAAAACTTGGTGCTCCTGTAGGATTTATGAAAATAGATAACGAAACTACAATTATTGAAAGTGGAAGTTTACCCATTGGGATTTTAGAAGAAATTTCACCAGTTATAACAAAAAAGGTAATAAGAGGAAATGAAATTTTATTGCTTGTGAGTGATGGAGTTTTGGAGTGTTTTCATAATGAAGAAAATTTAAAAAATTTTATAAATAACCTAACAACAATAAATCCTCAACAAATTTGTAATGAAGTTATAAACGTTTGCAGACAAACCGAAATTTTGGATGATTGCACTTGTTTGGCAGTAAGAATTTTTGAAATTATTGATTAAATTTTATTGCTAATTTTGTTATAAATAAAAAGCCTTACTTTGGTCTAGACAATTTGAAACTTGCGAAATAATTAAGAGAATTAGAATAAAAAATCTATTTCTCTTTTTTAACGGCTACTTTATGCCGTGAAAGGTACTTGACAAGAGAAGAAATGAAAACACAATATCAAAAGGCGGAGAAACGCAAAGCGCGTAAGCACAAATATCGTTTCTCTGTCTTAACCCGCAAAAGAAAACTCATTTCAGAGACTCTTGTCAAGTACACCATGAAATAAATTAGCCACTATATTGAACAGCAAAAAGCGAAAGTGTGTTTTGCTCTGCCAACACTTTCGCTTTTTGTATTCTTTATTTAGTTTATAGGCGTGTGCTTGTCTTCGGTGGAGCGAAGCGACACCGACTTGTATATAACAAGCACACGTCTAAGTGCCAAATATTAGTTTGTTTACTAAATAGATTTAACAATATTATTATCTTGATTATAAATTAGTTGTGTAAAGTCTGATAAACTTGGATTGCCACACATATCTTCAAAATCAATATTCTTAATGATTTTACTTATTGAAGTCAAATAATCAAATTTTATAATAGACCTAGGAATTGCAAATTCTTCAACTTCATTCAATGTTACAAATCTAACATAATCTCTATATTTTCCATGTCCATAATATTTTAATTAGAGTTCTTTTGGTATGTTATACACACATATAAATCTATTTGTTAATGTGTTTAGATAAAGTAAATCAGATTTGTTTTTAAAAAAGTGCATGTATTTAATATTCTCATTATATACATGTGAATTTTTTCACTATTTCTGCAATAATTGCCACCTTTATCAAATGAGTTTGTATCTAATATTTGTCTAACCTCATTTTCTCTACACAGTCGGAATACTTTCATTTGTTTGTTCCTTTTCTTTAAATAACTTTGTGATTTTTTCTATATACTCTAATCTTTTTTTATTTTTAGCAGGATTGTGAGCAAGTGCGTCACATTTTTGAACCTTAAAAATAACCTTTGAAAAATCAATATTTTCAATTATATCTTCTTCTGTTAAAGGCGTATCGTGTCGGCTTATAATTTCACAAATATAAGTTATATAATCATCTTCAAAACCTAATCTTTCTAAAACATATTTAGTAATATTTGCAGACATTTCAGGATGTCCTTTAAAATGTCTTACTTCACCATCTTGAAAAGAGTGAGGTTTCCCCACATCATGTAAAAGTAGGGATAATCTTACATCAAAATTATTAGGTGAAAGACTTAAAGCGTTTAAGGTATGCTCCCATACGTCTAAATGATGATGAGGGTGTTTATGTTCAAACCCAATCATATCGCAAATTTCAGGTATGATTAAAGTTAGATATTGAATGTTTTGTCTTATATTTCCTACAACATCATCGCCTATTAAAATTTCTTTTAAAATTTCTTTATTTTCCATACTTACATCCTATATAATGACATTATAATACATTTCAAAGGTAATAGCAATATGCAACAGCAAATTAAAAAAAAACAAACATTTAGTTGTCTGTCTTTTCACTAGTTTCAAAATTTATAGACCTTGATACAATGTTTTTGAAATAAAAAAACTTTATCTTTAAATTTGATAAAAGTTCTTTTTTTATTTTGCAAGTTTCAAAAGTCTTTAACTTTCATGTAAGGTTTTTTATTACAAATTTTGCTAAAAACACTAAAAACAAAAAATAACTATTGCAAATTAAAGAATATTAGTGTATAATTGTTTAAGAGGTAAGATTATGCAAAGTGTTTTGAAAACTATAAATAAATACAAGATGTTTAAAAGTGGAGACGTTGTTGGTGTTGCAACAAGTGGTGGAATTGACAGTATGAGTTTATTGCATTTTTTAAACAGTATTAAAGACGATTTTGATATTGAAATTGTTGCAATTAATATTGACCACTCAATCAGAGAGAACAGCGCAAAGGACACTTTATTTGTTCAAAATTATTGCAACGAACATCACATTCGTTTTTATAAATTCAAAATTGACAGCGTAAAAATTGCAAGTGAAAACAAAATTTGCTTGGAAGAAGCCGCTCGAAAAGGAAGATATGGAGTGTTTGACAGTCTTCTTTCAAGAGGCATTGTTGACAAAATTTGTTTGGGTCATCACATTCAAGATCAAGCCGAAACAATTTTGCTTAACATTTTTAGAGGAGCAGGTCTTAATGGTGCAAAAGGTATGGAGTTCATAAGAGACAGATACTACAGACCAATGTTAAACACAACTAAACTAGAAATTAATCAATATGCAAGTTTAAATGAAATTCCTTATGTTGAAGATGACACAAACTTTGATGAGTCTTATTCAAGAAATTATTTGCGTAATATTATTATGCCAAAACTAAGAATGAAATGGACAAATATTGATAAAAATCTTATTGAATTTGGAAATATCTGTAAAGAAGATGATGAATATATTAAATCTCAAATGTTCTTTGATGGGGTTATTGAAGATAAAAATATTGTAAGAATTCCATTAAGTTATTTTATTTATCCAAACCCTGTTGTTAACAGATTAATTTTAAAAGAATTAGAATTTTTGAATGCAGCAAAAGATATAGAAAAAAAACATATTGCGATTATTAAAGATATGGCAAAAGAAGCCGAAAATGGCGTTAAAATTAATCTTCCAAACAATATAACTGTTCATAAAGAATATGATTTTATTACAATTTCAATTAAACAACCAAAACCAAAACTTGAAGAAATGAATTTTAAACTTGGTTCATATAATCTTACAAATTTTGGTCAAATTACAGTTAGAAAAACAAGCAAATTGGAACTAACAAACAATTCTCATTTAATTGATGCAAACAAACTTCCAAGTGGTTGCGTAATTAGAACGAGAAAAGACGGCGACGTGTTCACAAAATTTAATGGTGGAACAAAAAAATTAAAAGATTATTTAATCGACAAAAAAATTCCTCAACGACTTAGAAGCGAACTTCCATTAATTTGCAAAGATAATGAAGTTTATTGCATTATAGGTGTTGAAATTTCAGACAAAGTTAAGGTTGATGAAAACACAAAATCAGCATATATTTTAAATTATAAAAATAATGCATAAGCCAAAGTTTTGAAAAAACATAAAGTTTTAAAAGTTAAACAAACTTAAAGATAAAACAAAAAAACATATTGAAATTAAATCAATATGTTTTTTTATATCAATTTTAATTTAACAAACCCTTTTTTCAAAGAAACTATTTATATCAATAAGATTAATTTGCATTATTTTTCTTTATAATTGTTCAAATTTTTAATTTTATTCGTCAATGTTTTTAACAAATCTTTTGATGTTTCTATATTTTCAATGTCAATTGATTGAATTATAAAATCTCTTAAAGATTTGTTATTCTCTAAACCCAGTTTATAGTTCAAATAGCATTCAATCAAGGTTTTTCTATCCATATTTAGTTCTTTAAAATCAACATCTCCGTCCAAATAATTAAAATATTCAAAATGATTATATAAATCTTCTTTTGAAACAACATAATTTTCAAACGAAATTAGCATTGTTGACAAAATTAAAACCAGCGGAAATTTTTCAAATGATTTTTTAGTGTAATCTTTAATTTTGTTTGCAATATTTTGATTAAACGCAATTCTAAACGAGCTAAACAAATTTATCACTGTTTGATGAAGATCTGATGGGTCAAATGCTTCATTTTTTTTAAGTTGTTTATTTCTTAAAATAAAAAGTTCTTTCATGTTCAAAAACATTTCAGATTGTTTGCCAAAAATCGAAGGAACAAGAATGTTTTCATAATAATCTTTATTTTTTTCAAGTTCTTCGTTATAACATTTGAAAAGATAACTTAGGTTTAGTTTATAAACTTTTAAAAGTTTATTATCCAAAATTTCATTATTATTGAAACTGTTGTTTAGTTGGTCAATCAAATTTAAAACATAGTTATATGCAAAATCATTTGCCAAAATTTCGTGTTTATTAAATAAATAAAAAATGTGGATATCATCTTCACTATAACCCAATTTTTGCAATAAATCTTCATAAGTAGGAAAAATTGTTTCGTCGCTGTTATTGTTTAATGTTCTAACAATTTTTTGGTTTTTTAAATTTATTTGAACATGTTTTAATTCATGTGCAATTGCCATAAAATCAAAAAAGACGTTATGTTTGAAACTTGAAAGAATATCACAAGGTAAAAAAATGTTATTATCTTTGTCTGTAAAAGCAATTTTGCTTGAGTTTTCGCTTCTAGCGGTTTTATCAAAATATACATTCACCTCATCAATATCAAGTTCGTCCAAAACAATTTGAATATAGTTTTTCAAAAAATCAAATTTTAAATTTTTATCAATATTATCTTTACGAAAAATTAAATTGTTAAGATTTTTGCAAAAAA
>CAJMEO010000025.1 GCA_905212505.1 uncultured Christensenella sp. | reverse complement strand
ATTAGCTCAGTTGGAACAGAGTGGAGCGCATCCAGTGGATGAAGAAGCGAACACGGCAGTTCTTGGCTTTAACGAGCACCAAACCTTTATGGTTTTGGGGCGACGATTAAAACAAGAGGAAGAGCCTGCTCTAGCAACTTGAGCAAAACAAATTTATTAAAAAACGTGGGTTATTAGCTCAGTTGGTAGAGCAGGTGACTCTTAATCACAAGGTCCGGGGTTCGAGCCCCCGATGACCCACCACGCTAAACTAGGTTGTTAAAGCCTAGTTTTTTCGTCATCTGTGGCTCGAACCAAGGTTCGACACCGCTCTAGTGCCAGACCGCAAACAAGTTTGCTCCCGCTTTGTGCTACAAACTTGCCACAGGCAACTTTGTTTAACGCAGTCGCCCCGATGACCCAACGCTAAACAAATAGCGATAGTTTGTTATCAACTTCATTCTAATGTATCACCTACAAGATGAAGCAAAATTATATTTTCTCAATAAAAAATTCAAATTTGTTGTGATTTAGTTATAATTTTAGTTGTTTTTTTGATAAAATTGTGGTAATTTTAAAATGTGAAAAAATTTAATAACCAAAAAGTAGTTATAATAACTGGTGCAAGAAGTGGAATAGGGCTTGCAACCGCAAAATTTCTTTTGACTAAAGGATTAAAGGTATATGGAATTGCCTTGCATGAAGACAATCTTGGTTTTCCCATTTATATGGGAGATGTGAACGACTCTAAGCGAATGGAAGAAATTTTTTCTGATATATACAAAAAAGAAAAGCATATTGATGTTGTTATTAATAATGCAGGGATTGGCATTAGTGGAGCAATTGAAAACACTTTAAAAGAAAGGGTGGAAAAAATATTTAACACAAACACTATTGCTTGCATTGATATTTCTAAAATCGCAATTCCTTATTTAAGACAAACTAAAGGAAAAATCATAAACACAAGTTCGGTTGCAGCCTCTGCAGCGATATCTTTTCAGGCGTGTTACAGTGCAACTAAAGCCGCAATTGAGACTTTTTCTTTGGCGTTATCAAAAGAAGTTAGACCTTGGGGAATAAAAATATGTTGTGTGCGACCCGGAGACACAAAAACAGGTTTTACAGACGCTAGACTTAAAAATGAAGTTGACAACCCACTTTATAGTGACATAGTTAAAAAGAAAACCGAAAAAATGGAGAAATATGAAAGACAAGGTGAATCTCCAATGAAGGTTGCAAAAGTTATGTATAAATGCATTAAACGCAAAAATCCACCACTAATTTGTTCGGTTGGCTTTGGTTATAAATTGGTTTCAGGTTTGCTTAAAATTTTGCCAACAAAATTAGCAAATTATTTAGTTTACAAATTTTATTAATAAGGGGAAAATAATATAATGGATTTATTTGAAAAAGCGCAAAAGGAACAAATGTATGATATTGTGAAAAAGGCAAAATTATATCCTTATTTTCATGAATTAACAAGTGGTCAAGACACTGTTGTTGAAATGGAAAATCATCAAACAATAATGATTGGTTCAAACAATTATTTGGGATTAACAAGTGATAAACGAGTTATTGATGCCGGTGTTAGAGCACTTAAAAAATATGGAAGCGGTTGTTCTGGCTCAAGGTTTTTGAATGGCACATTAGATATTCACGTTAAACTTGAAAAAGAATTGGCAGAGTTTTTACATAAAGAAGCGGTTGTTACTTTTTCAACAGGTTTTCAAAGCAATTTGGGAATAATTTCTGCAATTTGTGGAAGAAATGATGTTGTTTTATGCGACAAAGAAAATCATGCCAGCATTTATGATGCAATAAAATTAAGTTATGCAAAAATGATAAGATATGAACATAATGATATGGAAGATTTGGAAAACAAATTGAAGGAAATTCCAAAAGATAAGGGCATTTTGATTGTAACTGATGGTGTTTTTAGCATGAGTGGGGAAATATGCAATCTTCCAAAAATTGTCGAATTAAAACATAAATATGGTGCAAGAATTATGGTTGATGATGCTCATGGCCTTGGAGTTCTTGGAAAATGTGGAAGAGGCACGGGTGAATATTTTGATCTTGAAGATGAAGTTGATATCATAATGGGCACGTTCTCAAAATCTTTGGCAAGTCTTGGTGGATATATGGCATCAACTGAGAGAGTTATTGAATTTGTAAAACACACTTCAAGACCTTATATTTTTAGTGCTTCAATCACTCCTGCTAGTGTTGCTTGTGCAAGAGAATCTTTAAGAATTTTGAAAGAAGAACCTCAAAGAGTTAAAAATTTAGCAAACATTTCAGAATACATGCGTGGAAAATTAAGGGGATATGGAATAAAAATAAAAGAATCCACAACCCCAATCATTCCAATTTACACATACGATGATGAAAGGACATTTTTGGCTTGTAAAATGCTTCTTGAAAGAGGAGTTTATGTTAATCCTGTTGTTTCACCTGCAACGCCAGTTGGTTTTGCACTTTTAAGAACTTCTTACACAGCAACTCACACTGCTCAGCAAATGGATGAAGCTGCCGCTAAAATAAAAGAAGTTTTAGATTTATTATCTAATCAAAAATAGCAAAAATTTGTTTTTTGAAGATAGTTAAATTTAATTCAAGATAAATATTTTATAAAAAATCACATAATTATGACTTAAAAATTTACTAAATAATTATGTGGTTTTTTATTATTGGAATTTAATAATTATGTTAAAAACCGATTTAAAATTTTGATTAAAAATATAAAAATTTCAGTTTATTTTAAGTTTATTGCCATTAAACTTTTAAAAAATAATTGTCAATTAAAAAAACTAATTCTTATAAATTTGAAATTAAATGTTTTAGTACAAGCAAATTTCGACAATTTATTTCATATATTTACACATAGGGGAATAGTGTTATATGATAACTGAAACATTTGTTAATTTTTTAAATAGGGTTATGTGTTTTACTTCTTTTGTTCAAAAAAGCAGTGGGTTTCCAGACCCTTTAACCAGTGAAGAAGAACTTGAATGTATTACAAAATTTAAAAATGAAGGCGATATAGATGCAAAAAACCGATTGATTTATCACAATCTTAGGCTTGTTGCGCATATTGTTAAAAAATATAACACAGCAGGTGAAGCAGATGATTTGATAAGTGTTGGCACAATAGGGCTTATTAAGGCAATAAACACATATCAATTAAACAAGGGCACACAACTTTCAACTTATGCGGCAAGGTGCATTGAAAATGAAATTTTAATGCTTTTAAGGTTGAATAAAAAGCATAATGGAGTTTATTCATTGGAAGAAAGTTTGGGGCAGGATAAAGACGGGAATGAAATTACACTTCAAGATGTTATTGGCAATGATATAGATGAACTTGCACAAAAAGTTGAAACTAAAATTTTAACAGAAAATCTTTTGAAACTTTTAAAAGAAAATTTATCTAGCAGAGAATATCAAATCATTTGTATGCGCTTTGGCATTAATGGAATGCCGGCACTAACGCAAATTGAAGTTGCAAAAAAACTTGGAATAAGCCGAAGTTATATTTCAAGATTAGAAAACAAGGCGATAAAAGAAATTAAACAAAAACTTAAAAATAGTGATTTTTACATAGACTAACAAATTTTTACATAGACTAACTTTAAATTTATGTTGTTTAAATTTCGTTTATTGAATAATGATTTATGTGTTAATATAATGCAAAATAGAAATTTATGAGTGAATAGATAGGTGCAAAGTCTTAATAGAAAGGTGTTAATATATTGATAAAATTTCATTGAAAAATTGATAAATAAATTTTTAAATTAATGGAGCAAAAGAAAATGAGAAGATATAAAATATTAAATAAACATATTATTCAAGCAATAATTCGGCAATTTTTTTGTTTGCAAGTTTAACGCCACTTTTTTGCATATTTTGAATATATTTTTTTTTGTTTTTTAGCAGTTCTTTGATGGTTTCAGTTAAAGAAATCACAGACAAATCTTCTTCCAAAATCACTTTTGAATAGCCTTTTTCTTTAAAATAATTTGCATTCAAAATTTGGTCGCCACGACTGGCTTTTTTTGAAAGAGGAATTAGGATGTTTGGTTTGTTGAGTACCAAAATTTCATTAATCACATTGCTTCCGGCACGTGAAATTATTATGTCAGATAGAGCATACAAATCTTCAATGTTGTTAGTAAATTCAATTTGGACATAATTGTCATATTTTTTTGAATTATTAATATTACTTTTTCCAACCAGGTGGAGAATATTAAAATTTTTAAGTTTATCAAGACTTTTAAATATCACTTCATTAATAGTTTTACTTCCTAAACTTCCACCAACAATCAATATGGTGGGTTTTGGCGTGTAATTTTTGAACAACTTTTTGGCATTTTCTTTATTTCCACAAAAAATTTGTTTTCTTATTGGGCTTCCTGTGAAAAGCCCATTTTTTATGCTTTTCGCCGTATTTTCGAAACTTGTTAAAACGAGATGACTTTTGTTTTTGCACAGTTTGTTTGCAAGTCCCATTGTCATATCACTTTCATGAGAAATGACCTTTATTTTAAGTTTTTTTGCCGCAATAACAACCGGAAGGCCAACATATCCACCTTTATTAAAAACAACATCGGGTTTCAGTTGTTTTAAAATCCTTTTGCTTTGTTTAATAGCTTTTAAAAGTTTAAAAGGAATTAAAAAATTAGATAAACTTAAACTACGTTTTAGTTTTGTTGATGTTATTTCAAAAAAGGGAATATCAGTTTTTGAGATAATTTGTTTTTCAATTCCACAACTTCCAATGTAAAAAATTTTTGCGTTGTTTTTTATTTCTTCAATAATCGCTAAGTTTGGCATAACATGTCCCGCCGTCCCTCCACCTGTAAAAACAATTTTTTTCATATAAACCTCTCAAATATTTTATGTAAATATCTTGATAAATATTAATTACTTTTTGTTATTAAACAATAATTATAAAATAATTTGTCATTGACAAGTTTATGTTTTGATTGTATAATATGTTGTATGTTAGATTTAAAATTGAGCGAACAAGAAATAATAAAAAAACAATTCCGAGAATTTGTTGATCGGGTTTTGAAACCAACAGGGTTTGACACGGGTTGTTTTGGGGGAATTCACAGAAAATATTGGGTTAACGTTGACAATAAAGAATATATGTTTAAATATAGTAATGGGCCTAAAGATTATAGCGACTTTGGCGAAGTTTTTGTTTCGTATCTTTCTTATGTTTTGGGCTATAAGTGTGTAAATGCAATATTTTGCAAAGACTTTTTTGTTGAGAATGAAAAATTTTACAAAAGAAATGAGGCGACTTATAAAATATATGGAACTTTGATTGAAAGTTACAGAAATAAAAATGTTGTTGAAACAATTTCTTTAACAAATTTAATAAAAAAATATAAAAAAAGATTTCCAGGTTTGGGGGTAACAACTTGGGAAGTTGCAAGCATTTGTGCTGATTTTTGTCATGACAACAATGTTGTGTATCCAAAAAGTTTAGAACAAGAACTTAAAGAAATGGCACTTCTTGATTATTTGTTTGTGCAAATTGATAGGGGCACAAATAACATTGAATTTTTGATTGAAGAAAAACGCGGAAAAAAATTTTTAAAACTTGCTCCTATGTTTGATAATGGCTATTGCCTTCACCTTATGGATTTTCGCATAACACAACAAAATATTGAAGATTTAAGCAAAAAATCTAGTGCGATTGGTGACTTATTCAATCCAAAACCTTATTTTTACATAGAAAAAACTGAAAATCCAATGGAAGAAGATGGAATAAGTATTGTCCCAGACCTTGCAAGTGAACTATTGAAAAACAAATCACTTATGAAACTATTTGAAGGGTTTAAGAAGTTAAATATTAAAGATGAGGTAGATTTTATTTGCAGTATTTATCCTCGTGAACTTCCGCAAATAAAAAAAGATGCAATTTGTGCTTGCATAAATAACAGAATAGAGATGCTTAGTTTTGAAATAATAAAAAAGCAATTAAAAGGAAATAAAAAAGAAAATGAGTGTGATTTTAAATTATAAAGATTGCAAAATTGGAAAATTAGATTTTGAAAATAATAAATATATTTATTCTTCTTTAAAAGACGAAGATTTTGCATTAAAAAGATATGTTGGGCTTGTATCATATGATTTGGCTGGTTCAAAACATATACAAAGTGATGTGCTTTTTGATTTTTTTAAAACAAATTTTATTGAAAACATAAACAAAAGAGAAGATATTTTATGCAAAATTGGGGAAAATGCTAAAAATGATTATGAAATTTTGGAAAAATTTTGTAAACTTAATTTTGATAAGTTTGGTTTTTGGTTATCAAACGAATAACGGAGGCATATTTTGGCAAAGAGTTATAATTCAAAAGATATAGTTGTTTTGGAAGGTCTTGATGCTGTAAGATTAAGACCTGGAATGTATATTGGTGGAACAGGTGTTAAAGGTTTTCATCATCTTTTGTGGGAAATTGTAGATAATGCTATTGATGAAATTGCAAATGGCTATGGAAACAAAATTAGCGTAACATTAAACAATGATGGAAGTTGCACTGTTGAAGATAATGGAAGAGGAGTTCCAACAGATATTCATCCAAAACTTAAAATAAGTGGCGTTGAAGTTGTTTTCACACAACTTCATGCAGGCGGAAAATTTGA
>CAJMEO010000024.1 GCA_905212505.1 uncultured Christensenella sp. | reverse complement strand
AAATGTTTATTAAAAAAGAAGAAAAACTTAAAAAAAACGAAGAAAGAATTGAAGATTTTGTGAACACAATCTATCAAAATTTGTCAACCGCACTTAAATCTATAGAGGAAATTTTAAAAATTAACAAAGATGAAAGATTGTTAAAAGAATTAAACTGTGAAAAACAAAAATACTTAGAATTTAAAAATTCTCTTTTGAATGTGTGTTTGGATATAAAAGTTAAACCAAAAGATAATAATATTTTTGAAAAGGCAAGGCTTTACACATCAATCAAAATGACAACAATAGCCGACAAAAGCACTCGTCATCTTGCCGAAATGATGCTTATTGGCACGGTTATGGGAACACTCACTTGTTATAAAGACCTGTGTGACTATAAAGGATTAAACAACAAACTTTATTCTTTATTACAAGATTTGTTAAATCTTGAAGAAGAAAATTTTAATAACTTAAAAAAATTCTTAAAGGAAATTTAATATGAGTGATGAAATTCATATTTTATTAATAGCAATAGGTTCTTTTTTAACGCTTTTTGTTGTTGCAAAATTGCTTGGCAAAAAACAAGTTGGCGAACTTGATTTTATAGATTATGTTGTGGGAATTTCCATTGGTTCTATTGCCGCTGAAATGGCAACAAACACATCTAATAAACCTTTTTATTATTATTTAATAAGTATGGGTGTGTTTTTTGGCTTAACCCTTATTGTTGATATGTTAAGCACAAAAACAAATTCAATGAAGAAATTTTTTAAGGGCTCTCCCATGGTGATTATTAAAGATGGAGTGATTGATTATAAGCAATTAAAGAAAAGTAAACTAGATTTAAACGATTTAACAGCTTTAGCAAGAAGCAAAGGCTATTTTGATTTTGACGATATTGCCTATGGAATTTTTGAGACTGATGGCAGTTTGAGTGTCCTTCCAAAAAGTGAGCAAAAACCTGTTGTGTGTGAAGATTTAAAAATAAAAACCGAAAAGGCGTTGCTTCCACAAAATATAATAGTTGATGGTCAAGTTTCGCAGTTTGCGCTTAAAGAAATTGGCAAAGATATAGCTTGGCTATATTTTAAACTTAACATAAACAGCAAAAAAGATCTTAAAAACATTCTACTCGCAATATATAATGAAAATGATGATAGTTTTGTTGTGCATTTAAAAAATGAGAAATAATTGCAATATAATTTGCAATTTTTTTTATTTATAGTATAATTATTGTGAGGATTAAACATGTTTAAGAATATCAAGCTATTAAAACATTTCAAAAGTGCTTCTTATGAAGTTGAATATGAAAACGATTATGAGAGCGAGCGAGATGAGACAATTTTGTATGTTAAAATCAAAGATAAAACTGATGTGATAAATCCTTATTCAAGCGGAGAAGACGTTACAATTAAAGATGAATTGTCTAACTTTATTCAGCAAGACAATAACTATATGGTCCTTGCAAAACCAATAAATATTAGATTTGATAATGAAAGCGAAATTTCAAGTGAAGATAAAAATGAAATTAAACTTGCACTAAGAAACCATTTTACGCTTAAAGTTAGTGATATTAATGAAGAATTGTATTCAAACAAAAAGGAATGTTTTTTTATGATTTCAGCGTTTATATTGTTTTTGGGGTTGTTTGTTTTAGGTAAGTTTTTTGTGAATTTCAGCATAGTTTCTGAGATATTTTCATTGGTTGCTTGGGTGTTTGGCTGGGATTTTGTTGAAAGTATTGCCTTTGTAAGGCCAAAGTTAAGAAAAAAAGCAATAACGCTATATAAACTTTTAAATGCAAGAATAGAGTTTTCTAATTAGGGGATGTATGGAAGCAAAAGAAGAATTTATAAAAATTTATAGAGATAATATAAAACGAGAAGGCAGTGAAAGTTTGCTTGAATTTTTAACTAATTCAGATTTTTTCACCGCACCCGCGTCAAGCAAGTTTCATTCAAACTATGCTGGCGGGCTTGTTAAACACTCACTTAACACATACAATCGTTTTAAAAATCTTATTATTAATGAATATGGCGACAATTACACAAATGTTGTAAGTGACGAAAGCATTGCGATAGTAAGTTTGCTTCACGACATTTGCAAAGTGAATTTATATAAACAAGATTTTAAGAATGTGAAAGTTGACGGCGAATGGACAAAAGTTCCATTTTTCACAACTGATGACACTCTTCCTTATGGGCATGGCGAAAAATCAGTTTATATGATAAGTGGGTTTATGAAACTTTCGCGTGAAGAATGTATGGCAATTAACTGGCATATGGGTGCGTTTGACGCAAGAGCAATACATCAAACAAATGTGCTTAGTAATGCCTATTATAGATTTCCTTTGGCGCTATTATTTCATATTGCAGACATTGAAGCTACCTATCTTGATGAAACTATTCAATAATATAAACTATCGGAAGTAATTTTGAAATAAATTCAAAAATGCATACGCAAAATTGACATTTTGTACTTCCAATAGTGTGTATTAACATCAGTTGCTGTCAAATATCCCTTCGGGCTGCTTGACGACAACTTCCGATAATATAAAACATAATAATGATAAAATAATGGGATAATAGATTTTCAAAACAAATTTATAAAAAGACGATTAAAAAATTAAAAAAATAAAACAAAAAAGATTAAAATATAATTGAAGACAAATTAGAGGATTAATATGAATTATAAAGTTACAAGCAAAAATTTAAGAAAAATGTGGTTAAATTTTTATGAAGAAAGAGGGCACAAAAACATTGGGGCAGTAAGCCTTATTGGGGATGGCTCAACTGGTGTTATGTTTAATGTTGCCGGAATGCAACCATTAATGCCTTATCTTCTTGGCAAAAAACATCCTATGGGCACAAGACTTTGCAACGTTCAAGGATGTGTTAGAACTGTTGATATAGATAGCGTTGGCGATGAGAGTCATTGCACCTTTTTTGAAATGATGGGAAACTGGAGTTTGGGCGATTATTTTAAAAAAGAAAAAACTAAATGGACTTTTGATATTTTGACGAAAGTTTTTGGTTTTGACAAAAACAAAATATGCTGTTCAGTTTTTGCTGGCAATGAAAATGCTCCAAGAGATGAAGAAACAGCAAATTATTTGATTGAAGCGGGAATTAAGAAAGAAAATATTTTCTATCTTCCAAAAGAAGATAATTGGTGGGATTTGCCGGGCACCGTTAACACACCTTGTGGTCCAGACAATGAGTGGTTCTATCCAACAACAGACACTCCTTGCGGTGAAAAATGTGGATTAGAGTGTGGTTGCGGAAGATTTGTTGAAATTGGAAACGATGTTTATATGCAATTTGTTCAACTAGGAGATGGAAAATATAAAGAGCTTGAAAATAAAAACGTGGACACAGGGTTTGGGCTAGAACGAAATTTGATGTATTTAAACGGACTTTGTGACGTATATCTAACAGATGTTTTTTATTCAACAATTAACTATTTGCAACAAAAAACTGGCAAAATTTATGGGGAAGATAAAGAAAGTACACGCGCAATGAGAATTATTGCCGATCATATTAAAACCTCAACAATGCTTATTGGCGACCAAAATGGAATTGTTCCATCAAATGTTGGGGCGGGATATATTTTAAGAAGACTTTTAAGAAGAGCAATAAGAGAAGCCAAATTGTTAGATTTGCAAACTTCAGACTTGCTTGAAGTTAGTAAGATTTATATAAATGACATTTATCTTGAAGCGTATCCACTTTTAAAGCAAAAAGAAGAATATATTCTTTCAGAAATTAAAAAAGAAAGTGAAAAATTTGAAAAAACTTTATTAGACGGAACCAAAGAATTTAATAAACTTGTTGAAAACCTAACAAAGTTTGCTCCAAACAACAAAAAAATTAGCGGAGAAAAAGCCTTTAAACTTTTTGACACGTTTGGCTTTCCGCTTGAACTTACAGTTGAGATGGCAAAAGAGAAGGGCTTCACAACAGATGAAGAAGGTTTTAAAAAAGCCTTTGAACTTCACAAACAAAAATCTCATGGCGTTGAAGCGGGGGTGAATAAAGGTGGGCTTTGTGAACAAAACGAGCAAACAACTCGTCTTCACACTGCAACGCATCTTCTTCATAATGCTTTGAGCGTTATTTTGAACAGTGAATGCAAGCAAATGGGAAGCAATATTAACAGTGAAAGGCTTCGTTTTGACTTTGGTTTTGATAGGAAATTGACCCCTGAAGAATTAAAGGCTGTTGAAGACTATGTTAACAAAGCAATTCAAGAGCATGTTGATGTTGTTAGAACCCAAACAACTGTTGATGAGGCAAAAAAATCAGGCGCAATTGGTGTGTTTGATTCAAAATATGGTGACATTGTTAGTGTTTATTCTATTAATGGATATGGTGCTGAAATTTGTGGTGGCCCTCATGTTAAAAACACTTCAGAACTTCATCATTTCAAAATTGTAAAAGAAGAAGCATCTTCAAGCGGAGTTAGAAGAATCAAAGCTATTCTTGATTAGTTATTTGGTTGAATTTAAAAACTTTATAGTTCCGCAAAAAATTTGATAACAAAGATTTTCTCTAAAAGACTTCGTTTGAAGTCTTTTTTCGTCTTTTTCGTTGCTCAAAAATCCGCATTCAATCAAAACTGCTGGACATTTTGCGCTGTTCAAAACAAGATAGTCGCCAGCCAAGGTCAGTTTGCGAGCGTCTTCAACATTTTTTATTAAAAGAGATTGAATGTCAGTGGCAAAGTTTTTGCTTAACTCGTCATCCATTTTATAAAAAGTTTGTGCACCAATTGAAGAAGGCAGAGAAAATTTATTCATGTGAATTGAAATGAAAATATTGCAAGATGAATTTTCAATTATTTCTTTTCTTTTAAGCATGTCTTCTTGTTTGTCGGTGCTTAAAGCACTTTCTGTGTATCTGACAAGTTCAACTCTATAGTTCATGCTTTCAAAATAGCCCTTAAGTGTTTTTGCATATTCAAGGTTAAGGTCGCTTTCTTTAACGCCTGTTTTAAGACCAACCGCTCCACCATCAGGGTTGCCGTGGCCAGCATCAATCAAAATGAAAGGGGTTTTATAACTATTTACAGACACTTTTTTTGCAAAGTTAAAATTTAAAACAAAAATATATGTTATTAAAAGAAGAAATATAGTGATGATTTTGTAGTTTAGTTTTATCGCTTTTATCATAATTTAATTTATTCATTAAAAAAAATTAATATAATAAAAGTTAACAATTTAATTAAACATCTCTAACAAAAATTTTAGTTATGTTTAGTTTAATAAACAAATATTTTTAAAATTATTGAAATTAGTTTTTTTATATGTTATAATAAAATCAATTAAAGGGGAAAGTATGGATTTAATTAAAAAGATGTTAAAATATTTTTTTATCTTGGTGATAATTGCAGTTTTGGCTTGTTCACTTATTGCTGGAATATTGTTTTTATTTCCATCTCTAAGTTTGTTTGGCTTAAAATTTGCGTCAAATCACGAAGAAAACATTGCTGAAGAAATAAATTCAAGCATAACAAAAGTTAACATTGAAACAAATCACTATAATATTGTTGTAAAACCAAATAGCGACAAAAACAGCGAAAGCCCTGACAATTTAAATTTGCGTGTTTTAATTAACAATGATTTTACTGGATATTCTAAAAATGGAGCCACAAATGTTGGCATCAAAAAGAACGGCAGTGAAGACTTTTTGAATGTCTCAGAATTTGATAGCGTAAATTTGGCTCATTTCAAGAATGGCGAAGAGTTAACTTTGATTTTGAAAGAGCCGGAAGGGCTAATCTCTTATGGTGCAAGCAGTGTTGTTGTGTTTTTGCCTGAAAACGCAAGTGGGGTTGAATATAATCTTAAAACCAACACTGGAAAAATCAGTTTTTTAAAAAATTCTTATGATGAATCAAAAATTGTTTCAACAAAAAATATAACACTTTCAGTTTCATCTGCTCGTGGGTCTTTCAATCTTGATAATGCAAGCATGCAAGATGGAAGTGATTTAATAATTTCAAACTATATCGGCCGTGTTAACATAAACAGTGAAAAGATAGGAAATGTTATCATCAATTCAAACAGCGGCAATTTCACTTTCAAGTCGATTGGATATGAAGGCTTTAGTGGTGGGAATTTGAAAGTTGAAGGAAACAATCCATATATCAGGGTCACAGACACAGTGTTTGGAAATGTGACATACACAAATGTTACAACTGGTTTTGTTGAAATTAATACCATTAAAGGCGATTTGGTTTATGAAAGCGAAAATGGAATTTTAAGAGTTAACAAAATTCTTGGGTCTATTCAATCAAGCAACGACTCGGGCGAAACAACAATAAAACAAATTGGTGATGATGTTGTCATTCCTTCAAGTGCAAACATAATCAGTAAATCAGGAACAATTAGTTTGGGCACTGATGAAACAAAACTTTATTATTTAAGCCAAGTTAAAAACGAAACGGGAAGAGTGATTATCAAAAATTTGGCAGTTAGTGTTGCCGAAGACATTATAACCACAAAAGGCAGTGTTGAAGTTACTTTTGCTGATGATAATATTAAAAAAGATTTGAAAGTTACAACCATTAGCGGAGCAGTAACCTTAAAAAATGTTTCCGGCAAAATGGATATTAAAACCGAAAATAGTTCAAAAATTTATGCTCAATTTTTAAGTTTTAAAGATGAAAGCAATTTTGTTACTGACGGCGGTGAAGTTGAATTGGTTCTTCCAGCACCAACAAATGCAGAAGACCAACAATA
>CAJMEO010000023.1 GCA_905212505.1 uncultured Christensenella sp. | reverse complement strand
AAGGATTTTTTTCTTCCAAATTTTTGACATATTCATTTTTATTAGTAAAAAATATGCTTTTGTTATATTTTATTTCAGCGCTTTGCAAAATTGCATCATCTTGTCCAGTTAATTTTATTGTGTTAGATAAAAAATTAAGTTCAGCATTTTTAAGGCAAAAAATTGCGCTTGTCAAAACGACCAAAAGCACAATAAAAGCCAAAACAGATAAAATTATAATTAAACTTTTATTTTTTTTCATCTCAGTCTATTAAAGTTATGTTTGCATTTAAACTGTTAAGTTCGTCTTTAAGATTTTCATAACCGCGATTAATATGAAAAATGTCATCAACAATTGTATAGCCTTTTGCTTTTAAACCTGCAAGCACCAGTGCTGCGCCTGCGCGTAAATCAGTTGCACAAACTTCAGCTCCACTTAAATTTTCAACGCCATTTATAATTGCAAGTTTATCTTTAACAGTTATTTTTGCACCCATTTTAATTAATTCAGGAATATGCTTAAATCTTGTTTCAAACAAATTTTCAGTCACCACGCTTGTGCCATTTGCCACAGAAAGCAAACTTACAAGTTGTGGTTGCAAATCGGTTGGGAAACCAGGATATGGGTTTGTTTGAACATTCATTGCTGATATTTTTGAATTAACCTTCAAATTTATTCTATCATTTTTTACACTCAAATTGCAAGCACAATTTTTAAGTTTTGAAATTAAACTGTAAATATGTTCTGGATTAATATTGCAAATTTCGACATTTCCCCCACAAATTAAGCAAGCAATAAGATACGTGCCTGCAATAATACGGTCTGAAATTGGAGTGTAAGAGGTAAAACGAGCAAAATTTTTAACCCCTTCAATTGTAATTATTCCGTCATTCGCACCGGAAATTTTTGCACCCATTTTGTTCAAAAAGTTTTGAAGATCAACAATTTCAGGTTCTCGTGCAGCATTGAAAATTCTTGTCGTTCCTGAAAGTTTCACAGCAGCCATCATAATGTTTTCGGTTGCACCAACAGACGGAAAGTCAAGATGAATGTCGGCAGGCTTCATATTGCCCCCATCGCAATCAAGATAGCCATGGGCTTCGCTGATTTTACAATTTAATGCTCTTAGGCCTTTCAAGTGCAAGTCTATTGGACGATTTCCAATATTACAACCGCCCGGAAAAGAAATTTTTGCTTTTTTGAACTTAGTAAGCATAGGACCAAGCATAAAAATTGAAGATCTTATGCCTTTTGTTAAGATATTCGGAATATAGTATGTAGATAAATTCTCAGTGTTAACAATAGTTTTGTTTTCGGCTTTCAAAATGTTACAACCAAGATGCTTTAAAATTTGTTGCATGTTGTCTACATCAGAAAAATTTGGAAGGTTGTTTAAGATAACTTCCTTTTCTGAAAGTATTGAACCCGCCAAAATTGGAAGAGTGGCATTTTTGCTTGTTGCCACTCTTATTTTTCCATCTAAAACTCTTCCCCCGTATATCTTATATTTGCTCATACTTTAGTTTATGAATAAAATATTTTTTGTGTTAAACAAAACAGAGTGTAGACAACTTAATAACCTGATGTTAACAAAAGTTTTTTGTGTTAAAAAGTTTATAGCAAAACTTTAACAACATAAAAATTTAAGCGTTAAAAAAACATAAAATTTTAATAAATCTTGAACGTTATTTAGAGCTAATTTTTTAACATTTATTGCGTGAAGATAAGTTTTTGTTGCAATTTTTTGAGCACATAAAGCAACAAACTTTTGGTTTTTTGAAAAGTTTTAATATTAGTTTTAATGAAAAAATAATTAAAATTATGATAAAAAGTGATAAGAAAATTGAGATAAAATTTAAGCCATTAAACAAAATTAGCAAGCGATAGAAAATAAAAGTAACAACATAGGCAACACAAAATTGTATGATTAGTGCAACAAATGTCCATTTTTTGCCAAGTTCCTTAAAATATACACTTATTGTTGCTATGCAAGGAAAATATAATAAAGAGAACACTAGATAACTGAATGCCGAAATCGGATTAAAGTTTATAGGATTTGATGGGTTTAAAAATGAAGCACTTAAACTTTCAACCCCCAAATTTATATCAACACTGTTGATTATAGCCATTGAAGATACTATAACTTCTTTTGCAACAATCCCGCAAATAAGCGCACTAACACAACCTCCCGAATTAAATCCAAGAGGGGCAAAAATAGGTGCTAAGAAGTTACCTATAACAGCAAGTATGCTTGTTTCACCGCTTCCCGATTGAATAAACTTTAAACTTATGCTAACATTTTGAAGAATCCAAATTATTATTGAAAAAGCAAACAAAACCCCTGTCACTCTTTTTAAAAAATCAACGATATTAAAACTTATAAGTTTAAAAATACGTTTAAAACTTGGAAATCTATATGCTGGCATTTCCATTATAAAACTGCTTTCTTTGCTTTTTAACGCAGTCTTTTCAAGAAGCATACTGACAAGCAATGCTATAATAACTCCAAGAAGATAAAGGAAACAAATAATTAAAATATTATTATTGAAAAATGCCCCTAAAATTACAGAATAAAGTGGAATTTTGGCGGTACAAGAAGTGTAACCACACAAAATTGTTGCTTTAATTTTGCTATTTTTGTCCTCTAGTGTTCGGCTTGTTAATGCCGCCGTTGTTGAACATCCAAAACCCATTAAAAGAGTAAAAACACTTTTGCCATTAAGCCCCACTTTACTAAAAATATCTTCAAATGTGAATGCTAGGCGTGAAATATAGCCAGTATCTTCTAAAATTGAAAGAAATAAAAATAATAAGACTATTTGTGGCAAAAAACTGGCAATTGTGTTCAAAACCGTAAGCACACCATTTTCAAAAAAACTTAAAATAAATTCGCTTGTTGTGATTTTTGACAGCAAATTTAATATTGGACTGTTTATAAATTTATCCAAAAACGACGTGATAGCATCAGATATAAGTGGTCCGATGCTAGAAAAAGTTAAGAAAAAAATCAAAAACATAATTAAAGCAAAAATTGGAAGAGCAAAAAATCTGTTTAAAACAATTTTGTCAAGTTTGCTATAACCATAAATTTTGTTTGATTTTTTGCTTACACAAGTTTTTACTATTTCATCAATAAAAGCATACCTTAACTCAACAATTTTTTCTTTAAAATCAAATTGCTTCAATTTTTCTTGTTGAATAGAATTTAAATTTAATTTTGAAAGAATGTATGGGTCTTGTTCTAATACTTTTGTGCAAACAAAGTTTTTATCTAATTCTTTCAAATTTTTTAAGTTGTCTTTTATAATTTCAAACACGGCTTTTAAAGGAAGTTCTTTTAGATATGGACAATCAAAATGATTTTTAAAATTATTGTCTATTAACTTTTTTGTCTCTTCTTTTTTTTGAGCATCAAAAAGAACAACGCTGGTGCCAAGAAGTTTTGACATTTTTTGTGTGTCAATTTCTGTTTGAGTTTTTTTAAGTTCGTTTTTAAAATTTAAACAAATTTTTATATTTTTTTTAAGTTCTAACAAACTTAACGTCAAATATAAATTTCTTGTTAAATTGTTAGCATCAACAAGATTTATAATATTATCATCACTGTTATAAACATAATCTCTGGCAATTTCTTCTTCAAAAGTGTAAGTTGATAAAGAATAAATTCCTGGAAGGTCAACTATAACATTTTCTTTGCCATTCAATTTATATTTTTTTTCCAAAAAATCGACCGTCACCCCATGCCAATTACCAACATGCTCGTTACTTGATGTTAAACTGTTCAAAAATGTAGTTTTGCCAACATTGGGATTTCCGCATAATATACTTTTCATCTGCTTTTCTCCTTTGATGGAATAATTTCAATTAAGCTGACGGCGGATTTTCTTAAAGCCAAAATATACCCCCTAATTTCAACCAAAAAACTTTGTTTTAGGCTTGAAACATTCAACACTCTAACCAAAGTTCCCCTAGTAAACCCCAGTTCGCAAAGACGATTTTTTATTTTCATATTTCCTCTTATTTTGGTTATATAACCCGCTTCACCGCTTTTTAAATTTGACAAAACTATATTTTTTTCTTGCATGATATATTCTATTTTGAGAAATTAAAAATTATGTAAAAATATGTAAATTTTTTAGTGATTATTGCTAAAAATTGATTTGATTTTTGTGTATATTTATACATTAAAAAATAAATATGTTGTCGATAAAAACGAAAATTGGTTGATATTACCAAAAAAAATCATAATAAAAAACAATATTAAAACCAAACTATTAATGTAAAGAAAAATCTCTTTACAATATATAGGAGGTGAAAACTATTATGATGAGAAAGAAAAGTGCAAGCACTGAAACGCAAAATTGCTCTAACAATTATGAAAAAAGCGGAAGAAGCAAAAGTGCTACTAAGTCTAATCAAGTAGAAACTTCAAGAAGTGCAGGAAAAAGAAGCCATAGTGCAAGTTCAAGCCGTGCGAAATCAAGTTCTACTAGAAGCAAAAGTAGTAAATAGTTTTCAAAAAAGAGAGAAAGTTTCACGTTTTCTCTCTTTTTTATTAATAAAATTTTCGTTATTAATTAATAACTTTTAATATTTTTTATTCCAAACTAATTAAGTAATAATAAACTGGTTGACCACCGCAAAGCATACTGATTTCTTTATCGGGATAGATGGCATACAACTTTTCTTGAAGAGCAATAGCATCTTGTTCTTTAATATCATCGCCATAGAATAATGAAACATTGATTATATCATCTGTCATCATTTTTTCAAGCAAACTTATAACAGTTTCATCAACGGTTTTACCTTTTGTTAAAATACTACTGTCAGTTAAGCCAATAATATCATTCTTTTGAATGCTAATTCCATCAACATTTGTATTTCTTACAGCATAAGTAACACTAGAAGATTTTACAGTTTGCAAACTATCTGTCATTGCTTCTGTGTTTTCTTCAACTGATGCTTCCGGATTAAACGACAAGCAAGCACTCATCCCTTCTGGAATGTTTTTTGAAGGAATAACTATCAAATTTTTGTTTGTTAATTGTTTTGCTTGTTCGCAAGCAAGAATTATGTTTTTATTGTTTGGCAAAATAAAGATGTTTTTTGCATTAACTTCGTCAACGCCTTTCAAAATATCGTCGGCAGACGGATTCATTGTTTGGCCGCCTTCCAAAACAAAATCTACGCCAACATCTTTAAAGATTGAAACCAAGCCGTCGCCCGCACAAACAGAGATTAAGCCATACTCTTTCATTTCTTCTAGCGCCTTCTGTTTTTTAAGTTCACGGTTTTCTTCAAGCATGTTTTCTATTTTTAGATTGAATAATTCACCAAGTTCCAAGCCATATCCTAGCGCTTTGTTTGGTTCATTTGTGTGAACGTGAACCTTAACTAAACTTAGATCGCCAATACAAATAACGGAATCACCAATTTCCATTAGTTTTTCTCTTAGTCTGTCAATATCACTTATTGTGGTTTTTTTGTGCATTTGAATAATCATAAACTCGGTGCAATAAGCAAATTCTATGTCTGCCAAATCCATTAAATTAACTTCAGCATTGCTTTTTACAACAGGAACTGCGGTGTCTGCCATTTTAACTTCAACACTTTCATCGCCCGTGATAAGCTTATAGAAGCCATTAAATATAATCATAAGACCCTGTCCGCCACTGTCAACCACGCCCGCCTTTTTCAAAACAGGCAAAAGTTCTGGGGTCATTTGAAGAGCACTTTCCCCCTCATCAATAACTCCTTTCAAAAACTCTTCAAAGGATGTTGCTTTTTTTGAAAGCCTTGTTGCAGCATCGCTCATCATTCTGATAACTGTTAAAATTGTGCCTTCTTTTGGCTTTGTAACTGCATTATATGCAACCTCTGCGCCACTATTTATTGCACGAGCAAAGTTCTTAACATCAATTTCTTTCTCTGTTGAAAGCACAGTGCAAATTCCTTTTAAAATTTGTGATAAAATAACACCACTATTTCCTCTTGCACCTCTTAAAGCCCCTTTTTGAACCGCTTCACACAAACTGTCTAAATTATTATTTGGGCACATATTAACTTCTTTTATTGCACTGTTTAATGTTAAACTCATATTTGTTCCAGTGTCTCCGTCAGGAACTGGAAATACATTTAAACTGTCAACATAACTTCTATTTTCTTCTAACACCTTGCCACCCGCTATTATCATCTTTCTGAATGTGGCACCATTTATATTTTTTTGCATCACGCAAACTTTCCCCCTAATATAATCAACAAAAAATGCTAAACCCTAACGCCAAGCACATTAACATTCACACTATCTACAATCATTCCGGTGAATTTCTCTATGGAATATTTTATTGTGCTTTTTAAGGATTCAGCAACAGCGTTTATTGAAACACCATATTTTAAAATAACATATAAGTCGATATAAATTTTGTTGTCAACAGTTATAACTTTAACCCCTTTGTTTGAACTTTTACGTTTAAAAAGTTCATGCAAATTATCGCTAAATTTTTTAGCGACAAGGTCAACAACACCATAACAATCTAAAGCAATTTTTGCACAAACACTTTCAATTGCTTCTTCTGTGATTGAAATTTTGCCATAAGAATTTGTTGTGTTAACAGGCATATTTACTCCAACTTAATAATTTTTTTATTTTTATTATTACCAATAAATTTTAGTAACATAAATATATTACACAATTTTTAATTTAATTGCAATAATTTTTTAAATATTTTTTGAAATTTCTAAAAACACTTGCAAAAACTCTTTTTATATGATAAAATATCAAAGTTTAATTTGATAAATCTATTAA
>CAJMEO010000022.1 GCA_905212505.1 uncultured Christensenella sp. | reverse complement strand
TTGAAATTTAAAAAAAAGTTTGATATAATTAAATATGATAAGTTTTGCAAAACTGTTAGACAAAATTGTTGTGAGAAAAGCCTATGGATATAGATATCACAGTTTTAGAATGGGCAAAAATCAAATATCCAAATCACAAAATGTTGAAAAAATTGATTTTTGTGTTGCAAATAATTTGTTAAAAAATATTTGCTTAAAAACTGATGAAGACTTTGCTTTGGCTTTGGCATCTTTAAATTTGATTGGCTCGAAGGCAAAACAAGAAAAACTTAAAACTGGGCATTCTAGTGATAATGTTTATGCAAGCAGAAGGAAACATTTGTTTAATATAATTGCAGCAGCAATAAACCGTGATGTTGATGTGAAAATTAATTCAGGCACTGATATCTTTACAGGCGTTAAAACTACGATTGTTAAACTTAATAACATTCAATTTAGTTATCACATTGATTGTGAAAGCATTATTAATTATTGCAAAGAAAATAATATAAATTTGATTGATGAAAACTTAACTTGGAATTCTAATTTTAGGATGCAAAATGGCGGAAAAGAGCTTTTTGAATTTTGTTTGCATCTTAAAAATGTTAGCAATACACTTTCAGGTGAAAGGCCTCTTGATTATGTTGCGTTTTTGCGAGAATCTTATTATGTTGATCAAAATAAAATTGAAGAAGATTATAATATTGATCGAGAGAAATTTAAAAGTGAAAATTTTTTAAAGAAACTTGATTGTGTTAATGAAAGGATGATGTAATGACTGATAAAAAATTTTATTATGAAGTTATAAAAACTTGCAAGCAAAGTGGGGCAAGGATTGGAAGATTGCATACGCCACATGGGGTTATTGAAACCCCAGTTTTTATGCCTGTTGGCACTCAAGCAACGGTTAAAACTTTATCTCCCGAAGACCTTAAAGATGTTAATGCTCAAATAATTTTGTCTAACACCTATCATCTATATTTAAGACCAGGACACAAACTGGTTGAAAAGGCTGGTGGACTTCATAAGTTCATGAATTGGGACAGGCCGATTTTGACAGATAGCGGTGGATTTCAAGTTTTTAGTTTAAGTGAAAGGAATAAAATTACTGATGAAGGGGTTGAATTTAGAAGCCATTTAGATGGCTCAAAGCACTTTTTTTCGCCTGAAAAAGCAATGGAAATTGAAGAAAGTTTGGGGGCAGACATCATTATGGCGTTTGACCAATGCAGTGGAACAGGGGTCAGTCACGCTCAAGCTGAAAAATATATGAACCGAACTTTAAATTGGCTTGATAGATGCTATAAATATCACAAAAATGAAAACCAGTGTTTATTTCCAATCGTTCAAGGAAATTTTTATAAAGACTTAAGAAAAATAAGCCTAGAAAAAACTCTTCCTTATGTTCACACAGGCATTGCAATTGGCGGCCTTTCTGTTGGCGAACCAAAAGAAGTTATGTATGATATATTAGACGAATTAAAGCCACTATATCCTGAAAAAGTTCCACGTTATTTGATGGGGGTTGGCAGCCCTGACTGCTTGCTTGAAGGAATAATCAGGGGCATTGATATGATGGATTGTGTTTTGCCAACAAGGGTTGCCCGAAATGGAACAGCCTTCACAAGTCATGGAAAAGTTGTGGTTAGAAATGCAAAATATAAAGAGGATTTCACTCCGCTTGATGATGAATGTGATTGTTATTGTTGCAAAAATTTCACAAAAGCATATTTGCGTCATTTAATCAACGCTGATGAGATTTTGGGCGCAAGACTACTTAGTTTGCACAATATTAGATTTTTAATTAAAATGACTGAAGATATCAAAAAGGCGATATGGGAAGATAGACTTTTGGATTATCGTGACGAATTTTACAAAAAATATGGAAAATTTTAAAATAACCTTTTATTTGGTTGGAAAAATGAATTTGTTTTGATAGAATAAAGTTATTAAAAGGAGAGAATTTATGAAATTATTATTAGCAGATGGCAATATTGGAAATTTAATTTTAATTATTGTTTTGCTTGTTGCTTGCGTTATAATGTTTGTTTTAAGTTATTTTAAAAACAAAAAATATATGCAAAGTCAACAAGAACTTTTGAATGATTTGAAAGTTGGTTCAAAAGTTTTAACAAAAACTTTTATCTATGGAACAATTGAAAAAATCACCGAAACAACTGATGGGAAAATTGTTTTGATCAAAACAGGAGAAGGCGATAAGACAAGTTTTATTGAAATGAATATTGAAGGAATTTATTCAGTAGACAAAAAAGAAGAAGTTGTTGATATTAACGAAGTTATGGAAGACACAAGCAACGAAACTGAGCAGTCTAGTCAGGCTTTTGAAGTTAAAGAAGAACTTGAAACAGATGTTGAAACTTCTGAAAAACAAAAACGCAAATCAAAAACTAGAAAATAAAAAATCAATAAAAGAAGGCTAGTCCTTCTTTTTTAATTTAATTGTTCTAATTGAAATTTTGACCTCATAAAATTAGATAAGAGGGGTTTTATGAGAACAAAAAAATTAAGTTTAGAAAAATCTAATGGGATTATGACCATATTGAAAGGTGCACTTAATGCTTTGATTGTAAGTTTGCTTTCAATTTTGTTGTTTGCTTTTATTATCAAACTTACAAGTTTAAGCGATGGGTTGATAAAGCCAATAAATCAAGTAATTAAGGTTTTGTCCATTCTTATTGGGTGCTTTTTTGCTTTTAAAAAAGATGGAGAAAAAACGCTGCTAAAAGGTGCGATTATTGGCCTTGTTTACACCTTGCTAGCATATGTTTTATTTAGTGCCTTAAACGGAAAGTTTGAGTTTTCAATGAGTTTAGTTTATGATGTGTTATTTAGCATGGCAATTGGTGTTATTTGTGCAATAATTTGTAATATTTTCCGCAAAAAATAGGGTGTTAAACCTTATTTTTTTGTTAATAATTCAAGATAAACATACAAAGTTTATCTTTTTTTATTTAAAATTTGTTATAAAAAATTTAACTTTTGCTTTAATTAGTTGACTTGTGATATTAATTTAATTATAATATTAGAGAAAATAAGGAGTTTTGACCACTAAAATGAAAAAAAGAACAATTACTAAATTTATAGTTACTAGTGTTTTGGTTATAATCGGCTTGGTTCTAAGTGTTTTTAGTTTTGATATTGGAATTTACACCTTTAACGGTTTTGCAAAATCAATAAAACTTGGAATTGACCTTGAAGGTGGAGTTTTGGCTGTTTACAATGTTAAAAATATTGATGATAACGAGGCAAGTTTTGACTCGCAAGTTCAAGCCACAATAACAAGAATTTCAAGCTTATTAACAAGCAAAGGTTTTTCAGAAGCAACTGTTGTTAAACAAGGAAATGGGCTTAATGCCACACAAATTCGTGTTGAAGTTCCTGATGTTGAAGACCCTGAAGAAATTTTAAATTTGATTGGTGAACCTGCAAGCTTTGAAATTAAAAAAGAAAATAGTGAAACGGCAGAAGCGGTAATTACGGGAAAGCATATCAAAAATGTTCAAGCAGGACGAAATCCTGAAACAAACGAATATGGCGTTTCAGTAACATTTAATGATGAAGGCGCAATTTTGTTTAAAAACTTAACAAGCGAGCTTTCAAGTTCTAACGGAACTTTGTATATGTTTATTGGTGGGGAATATTATTCTCAAGCAACTGTTAAAGAAACAATTTCAGGCGGTTCAACATTTATCAGCGGTGGCATGAACAGCTATGAAGAAGCTCAAGAATATGCCACTAAAATTATGAGTGGAACTTTTGATGTTGAATTAACGCTTCACTCTAATGAATATGTTAGTGCAACACTAGGAAAAGATGCCCTTAAATTGGCTATTATTGGTGTTATTGTAGGGCTTTTATTAATCTTTATCATTATGTATGTAAGATACAAAGATTTTGGGTTAATTGCAAATTTCAGTTTAATAATATATTCCATTTTAATGTTATTTTTCTTGCAAGCAATTCCTTTTGTTCAATTAACTTTGGCAGGTATTGCAGGTATTATTTTAAGTTTGGGTATGGCAGTTGATGCTAATATCGTTATATTTGAAAGAATGAGAGATGAATATAGTCTTGGCAAAAAAATACCAACAGCGGTTCAAAATGGCTTTAAAAAAGGCTTAGTTACAATTTTAGATAGCAATATCACAACATTAATTGCTTGTTTGGTTTTGTATATTTTTGGAACAGGGACAATTCAAAGTTTTGCAATAACGCTTGCTCTTGGCATTTTGTTATCAATGTTCACATCCCTTGTTTTGACAAAGGTATTTTGTAGGTGGTATTTGAATCTTAACAGCAAGAACCCTAAAAAGTTAAACTTTAAAAGGGAGGCTAGTTTAGATGAAAACGAATAATAAATTTAAGGAAAAAATAAATCATTTTGATTTTTGTGGAAAATTAAAGATTTGTGCAATTATAAGTTGCAGTTTAATTTTGATAGGAATTTTAATTGTTTCAATTTTCGGATTTAATTTGGGAATTGACTTTACTGGGGGAACGGTTTTAAACGTTAAAGTTGGGTCAGCATTAGAGCAAGGCAATAACTATTCAATTGTGTCAAATCAAGTTAGCACAATTTTCAAAAATCAAGGCTTTGAGATTGGATATATCCAACAAGAAGGTGTTGGCGAAGAATCTCAACTTGCTATTAGATTTAAAGACAAAGTTGGGTTAACCGAAGCACAAATGCAAGAAGAAATTGAAACTTTAAAAACAAAAATTTCGGATGAAGTGGTTATAAATGACCAAAAAGTTGTAATTTCTGTTTCAAATGGCTCAAGAATTGCTGCGGCTGCAAGCACAACTTTGTTAATTAATTCAATTTTGGCAATTTTGGTTGCGGTTATTTTGATATTAATTTATATTGCTGTGCGTTTTGAACTTTTAAGTGGTTTAACGGCAATTTTAATGCTTGTTCATGATGTTTTGATTATGTGCAGTTTGGTTTCTATTTTCAGAATTCAAATTAATGCAAGTTTTATTGCTGCATTAATCACAATAATTGGCTATTCAATAAACAACGTTATTATTGTTTTTGACAGAATAAGAGAAAATAAAAAGAAAGAGGACTATAAATCACTAACAAGTGCAGAACTTGCAAACTTGAGTATAAAACAAGTTTTGAACAGAACTCTTTTAACAGCATTAACCACAATAGTGTCAATTCTTGTTTTGACTATTATTGGTGTAACAAGCATTCGTGAATTTTTGCTTCCAATTTTGTTTGGTTTGATTTCTGGCATATATTCTTCAACAATGCTTGCTGGTCCACTTTGGGCATTAATTAATGACAAAACTGTGAAGAAATCAAAAAAAAATTAATTTAATTGTTGCATAATTTTGTTTATTTATCCACTTTCATAACTGCTAGTGCTGGTTTTTGTGAGAAAATTTAAACAAATATTGCAACAATTTTTGTTTAGTTAAAGCAGGGGTTTTTAAAGGGTATTAGAATTGGAAAATTGTTTATACATTAGCTTTTGTAATAAATTTAATTTTGCAATAAAACTAACAAAAAATGATTAAAAGTAGATAATATGAATATTATAAAAAAATGTGAAAATTTAATAGATGAGAAGGTCTTAAATGAAATATGTGAAACTTTTTCTTTGAACAAAAAAGTTGCCCAAATTTTGATAAACCGTGGCTATAATAACAAAGAAAAGATAGACAAGTTTTTGAATGATAGCATTAGTAATTTGAAAGACCCATTTTTGCTGATTAACATGAAAGAGGTTGTCGCAAGAATTGAAAAAGCAATTAATAACAACGAAAAGATTTTGATTTTTGGTGACTATGATGTTGATGGAATTTGTGCAACAAGCATTATGTTTAACTATTTAATAACAAAAACAAAAAATGTAAAAACTTATCTTCCAAACAGGTTTGAAGATGGATATGGCTTGACATGTCCTTGCATAGATAAAATTGCAAAAAAAGAAAAACCAGATTTGATTATAACTGTGGATTGTGGAATAAGTTGTGTTAATGAAGTTGAATTTATAAAACAAATGGGTATTGACATTATTGTTACTGACCACCACACAATTTTAAATAAACTTCCAAATTGCTTGATAATAAACCCTAAATTTCAACAAAAATTTAATTTTGATGGTCTTTGTGGTGCGGGGGTTGCTTTTAAGGTTGTTCAAGCATTATGCTTAAATCAAAAAGAAAATTTTGAAAGATTTTTGCCTCTTGCTTGCATTGCAACTATTGCAGATATTGTGCCACTTAAAGATGAAAACAGAATTATTGTTAAAGAAGGTTTGAAGCGTTTAGATTTGCTTCCGCTTGGGGTTAAAATTTTGTTGAAAGACACTTTTAAGTCTTTAAAGGATATCACATCAAATATGATAGCCTTTAAAATTGCTCCAAAGATAAATTCTGCGGGGCGTCTTGACGATGCGTCAGTTGCCTTAACGCTTTTCATATCTGAAAACTTAAAAGAAATTAATCAAAGTTTAAAACAACTTGAATATTTAAACAATAAGCGTAAAGATTTGTGTGAAAAAATTTTTCAAGAAGCAAAAACACAAGCAAGAAAACTTAATGAAAAAAATAAAATTATTATATTGTTTAACAAAGATTGGGATATTGGCGTTTTGGGCATTGTTTGTGCAAAACTTTGTGAAGAGTTTGGGCTTCCGGTTGTTTTGTTTGGCGAAAACAATGGAGAATTAAAAGGCTCATGCAGAACAATTGGAGCAATTGATGCTGTAAAGATTTTTGAAAATGCAAAAAATTTACTTATAAATTTTGGGGGGCACCAAAAGGCAGGGGGTTTAAGTTT
>CAJMEO010000021.1 GCA_905212505.1 uncultured Christensenella sp. | reverse complement strand
ATTTTTATTTGTTTTTCAAATTCTTCTTTTGATTTTTTTGTTTTTTCACAAACTTTTTCTTGTCATTGTCTTCATTTTTTCTTTCTATAGTTTTGTTGTTTTTTTGTTTTTTATCATCAAAATTAAAATTATCTGTTTTGGTCTTCACAAAAACAAATTGATTTATTTTATTATCATGTTTAACTTTAAGTTCTGTTAAATTATATTTTTTAAAATTTTCAAACAAAAAATTTAACTGAGATTGTGAATTTATAAGTGACAAACTCACCCCACTTTTGCCCGCCCTTGCCGTTCTGCCAATTCGATGAATATAACTTTCTGGAGCTTGTGGCATATCAAAATTAATCACATAGTCAACATTTTCAATATCAAGCCCTCTGCTTGCCACATCGGTCGCAATCAAAATATTATTTTTTGAAGACTTAAAATTTTGAATTACTTTTTTTCTTTCTCTAAGCTCAAGGTCACCATTAATAAATTCAGATAATATTTGCTTATCTTTAAGTTTTTGATAAAGCTCTTGAGCCATCTTTTTTGTGTTAACAAAAATAATAATCTTTTCGTGAAAAGTTGTTCTTAAAAATTTAACAAGAGTTTCAAATTTCCCTTTTTTTAAACACAAAATATAGCATTGAGAAATCGTGTCAACAATCTTATTATCTTTTCCAAGTTCAACAATTTTAGGATTTATTAAATATTCATTTGCAAGTGTTTTTACTTTTTCACTGAACGTTGCACTAAGCATAAAAGTCTGCTTAATTTTTGGGCACGCCTTCTCAATTTTTTTTATATCTTCAATGAATCCCATATCAAGCATAACATCGGCTTCATCCAAAACTAAAAATTTAAGTTTGTGAAGTTTAATTGTTCGCCTATCTATATGGTCAAGAAGTCGTCCTGTTGTTCCAACAACAACATTTGCTGTTTTCAAAGCATAGCGTTGGCGAGTAAAATCACTTCCTCCAAAAACTGCACAAATGTTCAAGCGTAAGTTTTTGCAAAAAACTTCCAGAACTTGCTTTATTTGAATTGCAAGTTCTTTTGTTGGTGCAACTATTAGTGCTTGAACCCCATCGTCAGAAATATTATTTAATATTGGAAGCCCATATGCCAAGGTTTTTCCGCTTCCTGTTTCACTTCTGCACAAAATATCGTTATTTCCCATAGCGCAAGGTATAAACTTTTGCTGAACAACAGTTGGCAAAACAAACCCTAAATTTTTTAGAGTTTCAAGTATTCTTTCATTCAATAGCATTTCTTGAAAATTCATAATTCCCCACTTTTTTTAAATAAAATTATAAAAATTGCAATATAAATATAGAATATTAAATATATTTTGTAACTAAACTTGATATCCAATGTAATTTTAATTAAATATATTGGCATATGTTTATATTAACGAAGTTTCAATTTTGCATTTATATTTTTTGAAAATAATCACAAAATAATAATATGTATTTTAATTATCACGCAAAAGCGAAAAAATTAATCAAACAAGGTGACCTTAGTTACTACACAATCATTGATGATTATAATGGAATACGCCCCGCTCTTGTTTTATACTTTAAAAATCACGCACCCATGCCAATAAGACAAAAATATTTTGAAGAATATTTAAAACTTCTTGAAAATGAAAATTATCTAAAAATCGGTTAATAAGTGTTTTTCTGTTTTTATATCACTTTCTTTTCCATGTCCAGGAAATAATTTTATGTTTTCATCAAGATTAAAAATAATATTTTTTATTGAATGTTTTATTTTATCAAAATTCCCAGAAAACAAATCAGTTCGGCCATAACTTCCGCCCGCAAAGATTGTGTCTCCGCAAAACAAATTGTTTTCAATCAAAAAACTCATTGACCCTTCAGTGTGTCCGCTCGTTAACAAACTCTTAATCTTCAAATCAATAATATTAAGTTCTTCACCATCTTCAAGCAAATAATCTGGTTCAAAAAACGTGCTTTGCCTTAACCCCAAAAGTTTTGGATTTTCTATTAAATTTTTTGCCTCTATTTTGCTAACATAAGTTTTAATTCCCATTTTTTGAAGGTCTTTACATGCTCCAACATGGTCAAAATGCCCATGAGTTAATAGTATTGCTTTAACAATTAAGTTATTTTTTTTTGCAAAATTAATTATATTTTCTGCATCGCACGCAGGGTCAATTACCAAACATTCATTGTTATTTATAACAAAATAACAGTTTGTTTTCATAAAACTTAAAACCAATTTTTTAATTACCATAAAAACTCCTAGTTTTGCGTTATATATTCATCATAAGACATTTGTTTGTCAAATTCTTTTTTGTTATTAACAACTATAATTCTATTGGCAACAGTGCTTAAAATTTCTTGGTCGCTTGTTGAAAACAAAATGCAGCCCTTAAAGTTTTTCATTCCATTATTTAACGATTGAATGCTTTCAAGGTCTAAATGATTGATAGGCTCGTCCATAACAAGAACATTTCCCCCTTCAAGCATCATTTTTGAAAACATACATCTAACTTTTTCACCACCGCTTAAAACGCTAGCCTTTTTTATAGCCTCTTCACCAGAAAATAGCATCCTTCCAAGCCAACTTCTTAAGTATGTTATATCTTTTTCTTTTGAAAACTGGCCTAGCCAATCAGTTAGCATCAAATCGTTGTTAAATAAATTATCATAATTTTTTGGAAGATAAGAATATGTGATTGTTTTTCCCCAAACAACTTTTCCTTGAAAATCATTGTCAACACCTGTTAAAATGTCAAATAAAGTTGATATTGTTGTGCTTTGATCACTAAAAAATGCAATCTTTTCGCCTTTAAGCACTGTGAAACTCACATTTTCAAACACGCCTTTTTTTGTTAAATTTTCAACCATCAAAACTTCATTTCCAATATCACGTTCAAATTTAAAATCAATATAAGGATATCTTCTGCTGCTTGGCTTTATATCTTCAATTGTAAGTTTTTCAAGTTCTTTTTTTCTTGAGGTCGCTTGCCTTGATTTGCTTGCATTTGCACTGAATCTTGCAATAAAATCTTGAAGTTCTTTCGCTCTGGCTTCGGCTTTTTTGTTTGCTTCTTTTTGTTGACGCAAAATTAATTGACTTGTTTCATACCAAAAATCATAGTTCCCAACAAACATTGTTATTTTTCCGTAATCAACATCACAAATGTGTGTGCAAACCTTATTTAAAAAGTGTCTGTTATGCGAAACCGTTATTATCGTGTTTGGAAAATCAATTAAATAATCTTCAAGCCAATTAATTGTTTTGGCGTCTAAGTTGTTTGTTGGTTCATCCAAAATTAAAACATCAGGGTTAAAAAACAAGGCTTGAGCAAGCAAAACTTTAACTTTAATTTTACTGTCAAGTTCCCCCATAAGCGAATTAAAAACCTCTCGGCTGACACCAATAGAATCTAACAAAGTTTCGGCTTCACCTTCGGCTTCCCAACCATTTAAATCTAAAAATTCTTGTTCAAGCTCGCCCGCCTTAATGCCATCTTCTTCGCTAAAATCATTTTTTGCATATAAAGCGTCTTTTTCATGCATAATTTCAACAAGTCTCTTATGCCCAAGAAGAACGGTTTCCAAAACCGTTTTGTCGTTGAATGCGTTTTGGTTTTGATTTAAAACACTCATTCTTTCATTTTTGTCCAAAACAATTTCGCCTTTTGTTGTTTCAATTTCACCAGAAAGCAATTTTAAAAATGTGCTTTTCCCTGCACCATTTGCACCAATAATGCCATAACAATTGCCCTTTGTAAATTTCAAATTAACATCCTGAAACAATTTTTTGTTGCCCACAATTAAACTAACATCTATTGCCTGTATCATATCTCTCTCCTAAGATTTAATTATAGCAAAATTATTGAAGTCTAGTCAATAATAAAACAAAAAAAGCCAAAAAGGCTTTTTTGCTTTAGACAAATAAGAATTATAATGCTGAAATTATATTGTTTAAATTTTTCTCTTTTGCTTTTTTATATGAAAAAAAGATATCAACAAGTGGCCAAATTCCAAAAGTCAACCAACCGAACAATAGCTTGCAAACACCAAGACCAACGTCGCCAATTAAAAACCTATCAACGCCAAGCCCTCCTAAAAAAATTGAACAGATTAAAACAATCATTGGATTGTAAGTTTTAACCATAGAAACATTTTCATAAGATTCGTCAGAAGCTTTTTCTAAATTCCTTTTTAAATTCATTCTTTGCTCTTGTGGAACTAAATCTTGATATTGCATATATAATGCATTTACTTTTTCTTTTTCCATAAATTTCTCCTTTGAATATATTTTGTTAAATTTAACTAAAATAATTATATCAAGTAGAATTCTACTAAGTCAAGTATTTTGAGTAATTTTCTACTAAAATATTTATATGCCACAATCAATAATAGGAGAAAGAATCTTAGAATTAAGAAAAAATAAAAATCTTTCAAAACTGGCCAGTGAAATTGGAGTAACCCAAAAGGCAATTGATTTTTGGGAAAAAGGCATTAACGAACCTAAAGCGAGTTATATTTTAAATTTAGCCCAATTTTTTGATGTAAGTTGTGATTTTTTGCTTGGAAATTAAATTTATGCAAAATTCCCTTTATTTTTTTTAAAAAATTATATAAAATAATGTTAATAGGAGATTTATTATGAGTAAAGTTGTGTTAATTGGGTGTGGAAATGTTGGCATGAGTTATGCTTATAGTTTGATAAACCAAAAAAACCGTGTTAATGAACTTGTTTTGATTGATATCAACAAAGACAAATGTGAAGGTGAAGCCCTTGATCTTATGCATGCAGTAAGTTTTGCCCCAAACAAAATGAAAATTTACGCCGGAGATTATAAAGATTGCAATGATGCCGATATAGTTTGTATCTGTGCCGGAAGAAATCAGAATGTTGGAGAAACAAGGCTTGATTTGGTCAAAAAAAATTACGAAGTGTTTAAAAGCATAATTAGTGAAATTAACCAAACAAACTTTAATGGAATATATTTAATTGCCACAAACCCCCTTGACGTTATGACACAAATCACTCAAAAGCTAAGCGGCTTTGACAAACACAAAGTTATGGGAAGTGGAACAATTCTTGACACGGCAAGATTAAGATTTTTGATAAGTGAAAAACTTAATATAAGCCCAAAAAGTATTCACGGTTATGTTATTGGCGAACATGGAGATAGTGAATTTATTCCATGGTCTAACACCCAAATTGGTCTTGATAAAGCTAATAAATTTTTAACTAAAAACGATATGAGCAAAATAACTTATGACGTTCGTAATTCAGCATATGATATTATAAACAAAAAAGGCAACACAAGTTATGGAATTGGAATTTGTCTTGCAAAAATTACAAATGCTATATTGGATGATAGTCATCGTGTTTACACTGTTTCATCATATAATGAAACTTATAATTTATATATCGGTCAACCAACAATTATTGGAAAAAATGGTGTTGAAAAGGTTCTTGATTTAAATTTAAAAGATAAAGATATAACAAAATTTGAAGAAAGTGTTAACGCAATTCAAAATGTTTTAAATAAATTTAATGTGTAATTTATAAATATATTAGCATTTTATTATATTGACATTTATTTATATTGACATTTATTTATATTGACATTTATTTATATTGACATTTATCAATTTATTTTAATTAAAAAATATTCGTTATATAAAAAACAAAAAAGTGCCAAACCACACAAGAAATGCAAACATTTCTTGAACAATAGGCCCTTTTTTGTTTAAATTTTTTAGATTTTTTAAATAAAACTTAAAACAATTTTAATAACTATTATTTTTTATGGTATAGATTTATCATTAACTTAATTATTGTATTTCACTTAATCTTTTTGAATGCAAGCAATTAGATCTAAAGTTTTATTAGAATATCCCCACTCATTATCATACCAAGCAACCAATTTAACAAAGTTAGAATTTAACATTATGCCTGCCTTGCTATCAAAAATTGATGTGCGTTTGTCGTGAATAAAGTCTGAAGACACAACAGGCTTGTCAGTGTAACCTAAAATTCCATTCATTTCATTTTCTGATGCTCGTTTAACTTCGGCACAAATTTCTTCATAAGTGGTTGATTTTTCAAGTCTGACAGTTAAATCAACAACCGAAACGTCAAGTGTTGGAACACGAAAACTCATTCCTGTTAATTTGCCATCCATTTCAGGAATTACTTGTGAAACGGCTTTCGCAGCACCTGTTGAAGAAGGGATTATATTATATGAGGCTGCTCTTCCGCCACGCCAATCTTTTTTTGAAGAGCCGTCAACAGTAAGTTGTGTTGCCGTTGCAGAATGAACAGTGCTCATAAGCCCTTCAACAATGCCAAATTTTTTATTTATAACTTTAACAAGCGGAGCCAAACAATTTGTTGTGCAACTTGCGTTTGAAATTATTTCTTCACCAGCATATTTTTCTTCGTTAACGCCCATAACAAACATTGGAACCCCTTTTTTGCCGGGCGCTGTGATAACAACTTTTTTCGCACCACCAATTATATGTTTTTTAGCATCTTCATAAGCTGTAAATTTGCCTGTTGCTTCAGCAATAACTTCGGCGCCATATTTGTCCCAACCAATATTTTCAGGATTTAATTCACTTATAAAAGCAATTTCTTTGCCTTTGATATTAATTTTCCCATCAATCACTTTTGCTTCGTCTTTACTTTTCCCATGGATTGTATCATAGTTATATAAATAACAAGCATATTCAATATCCAAAAATGGATCGTTCACTGCAACGATTTCAACATTTTCATGTTCAGCCTCTTCCAAACTTGCTCTTAACATTAATCTCCCAATTCTTCCAAAACCATTAATTCCAACTTTCACTTTTTTCATAAATTTCTCCTTTTATTTTTTTAATTTTA
>CAJMEO010000020.1 GCA_905212505.1 uncultured Christensenella sp. | reverse complement strand
GAATTGTAAAATTTGAATTTAAAACTTTTAGGCCTTTAATTTCATCATATGTGCAGTTCGAAACATATTTGTCTTCGCCACAAAGTCTGCTTAATTTGTTGTCATGAACAACAACAACTGTGCCGTCTTTTAAAAGTTGGACATCAAGTTCAATCACATAACCTTTTTCAATAGCACGCTTAAAAGCCCCAAGAGTGTTTTCGGGATTTTCTTCATTATGAAAACCACGATGAGCAATATATTTATCAATTAAAAAATTTAGAGTTTTTTGCATAAATTTACCTTTTCATTAATTATTTTGTCGAATTTTATTAAATTTTATGACTAATATGTAATTATTATACCAAATAAAAGTATAAAATAAAAGTATTTTTTTAAATTTAACGTCTTTTCTTGCAATTTCTTTAAAATATTTTTATAATAAAAGCATGAACGATTATCAAAAACAAATTAGAAATTTTTGTATTGTGGCACATATTGACCACGGAAAAAGCACACTTGCCGATAGGCTTTTGGAATATACAGGCACAGTTGCCAAACGAGATATGGAAAGTCAACTTTTAGATAGTATGGACCTAGAACGCGAAAGAGGAATAACAATAAAACTTGCAACAACAAAAATGAAATATATAAAAGATGGGGTGGAATATGAATTAAATTTAATTGACACTCCGGGGCATGTTGATTTTACGTATGAAGTTTCACGCTCGCTTGCGGCTTGCGAAGGAGCAATTTTGATTGTTGATTGCACGCAAGGTGTTGAAGCACAAACTCTTGCAAACTTATATCTTGCACTAGAAAATAATTTGGAAATTTTGCCAGTTATAAATAAAATTGACCTTCCTAGTGCCGACATAGAAAACACGAAGAAAGAAATTGAAGAAATTATTGGTCTTCCAAGTGATATTGCTCCATTAATTTCGGCAAAAGAAGGAACAAATATCAAACAGGTTTTAGACAGCATTATAGATTTTTTTCCAAGCCCAAAGGGAGATATTAACAAGCCATTAAAAGCCCTTATTTTTGACAGTTTTTATGACAGTTATAAGGGAGCGGTGTGCCTTGTTAGAATTGTTGACGGGATGATTAATGCTGGTGATAAAATTTTAATGATGAGTTCAAACAAAACTTTTGATTGTGTTGAAGTTGGAGTGTTTAATCCAAAAATGAGCAGTACGGGCACGTTAAAAGCGGGTGAAGTTGGATATGTAACTGCTTCAATAAAAAATGTTGCCGACACAAAAGTGGGCGACACAATAACTTTATTTGGCAACAAATGCGATGAGGCTCTTCCGGGATATAAAGAAGTGAAACCTGTTGTGTTTTGTGGTATTTTTCCTGCTGAGGGCGATAAATATGCTGAACTTAAAGATGCTCTTGAAAAATTAAAACTAAGCGATGCTTCATTATTTTTTGAAGTTGAAAGTTCAAAGGCTTTAGGTTTTGGATTTAGATGTGGGTTTTTAGGTCTTCTTCATATGGAAATTATAACTGAAAGATTAGAAAGAGAATTTAATCTTGACATAATAACCACAGCGCCAAGTGTAAACTATCTTGTTCACAAAACAAATGGTGAAATTATAGAAATATCAAATCCAACAAATCTTCCAAAAATGCAAGAAATAGATTTTATGGAAGAACCAATATGCAAACTTACTGCATACACTCCACCAGAATATGTGGGGGCAATTATGGATTTATGCACCGAAAAGCGTGGTGTTCAATTAAATCTTAACTATATTGATGAAAAACGTGTTGAACTTGTTTATGAAATTCCACTAAATGAAGTTATATACGACTTTTTTGATAGTCTTAAAAGCCGTAGTAAAGGTTATGCTAGTTTGGATTATGAAATTATTGGTTACAAACCAAGCAAACTTGTTAAACTCGATATTTTATTAAATGGGGAAAGTTGTGATGCTTTGTCTATCATTGTGCACGAAAGTAATGCATATAAACGTGGAAAAGCAATCACTGAAAAACTTAAAGATATAATTCCACGTCAATTATTTGAAATTCCAATTCAAGCATCAATCGGAAGCAAGGTTATTGCAAGAGAAACCATAAAAGCATTAAGAAAAGATGTTTTGGCAAAATGTTATGGCGGAGATATAACCCGAAAACGTAAACTGCTTGAAAAACAAAAAGAAGGCAAAAAACGAATGCGCCAAGTTGGTTCAGTGCAAATTCCAAGCGAAGCGTTTATTTCTATTTTAAAAATTTAAGAGCAAAAATTGCTCTTTTTTTATACTTATTTATATGATTGTGTGAAATTTTTTAAAAAAAGTTTTATATTTCGCAAACAAGAATAAAACTTTACATTTACAAATTCATTAAAATTTTTAAGTTCAAAATATAAAAAGTTGTTTTTTGTGTTTTTTTATGCTATAATGAGTTCGGATTTTATTGCAAAAAGAGGCTAAAATGAATTTTAAACGAATTGAAATTGTTGGATTTAAAAGTTTTGCAGACAAAACTGTTATAGAATTTGATGGCGGAATTACTGCCATCGTTGGGCCTAACGGATGCGGAAAGAGCAATGTTGCCGATGCTATTCGTTGGGTTTTGGGTGAACAAAGCAGTAAAACCTTGCGTGGAAGTTCAATGCAAGATGTTATTTTTGCTGGAACTGAAAACCGTAAAAGTTTAAGTTATTGTGAAGTTACAATGGTTCTTGACAACAGCGACAAAACTTTAGACGTTGAATACACTGAAGTTTCATTAACTCGAAAGTTATACAGAAACGGCGAAAGTGAATATCTGTTGAATAACACTCCTTGCAGGCTTAAAGATATTGTTGACATTTTGCATGACAGCGGAATTGGAAAGGATGGATATTCAATTATAGGTCAAGGTAAAGTTGATGAAATTGTAAATTCAAAACCCGAAAATCGTCGTATTATTTTTGAAGAGGCGGCAGGGATAAGCAAATTTAAGTCAAAAAAGATTGAGGCTGGCAGAAAATTAGAAAGAACAAGAGAAAATTTAAGCAGGCTTCGTGATATTTTGGGCGAAATTGAAAAACAATTAACCCCATTAAAACATCAAGCAGAAAATGCGAAAAAATATTTAGTTTTGAAAGAAGCATTAAAGAAAGCTGAAATTAATAATTATATATATCAATATGACAATGCAAGCTCAAACAAAGAAGCAATTAATATAAAAATTAGAGCAATAGAAGAAGAACTTAATGTTAGAAATGGTGATTTAGAAAATGTAATTACAAAATATAATGAAAATTTTGAAAAAATTCAACATATTGATAAAGATATCAATTCTTTATATCAAAAAATGATTGAACTTAATGTTAAGCTTGAAAAATCTTCAAGCGAAGCAAGTGTTATAAACGAAAAATTGGCTTCAAATTCAAGTGAAATTGAAAGAATCAATCAAGAAGTTGAAAAAATAAAATTTGCTGTTATAAACGCTAAAAATTTGCTTGAATCAAAACAAAACAAGAAAATTAATAACGAGAATAAAATTAAAGAATTAAATTCTGAAATCGAAACAGCAAGAAGCAAATATTTAAGCATTGTTGACGAACTTACAAAAAGTGAAGATATAAGTTTAGACAATCAAAAACAAATGGTTAATGCTTTGAGCAAACTTGGTGATTATAAAAGCGATTTAAGCAAAAAATCTGCCGAGAAAGAAGGTGTTGATGCCAAAATTGATGAAGTAACATCTTTGCTTAATGATGAAACAATAAAAAGTGTTGAAAATAATTCAAATATTAGCAAATTAAATGAAAAGATAGACAATCTAAACTCTAAAAAATTAAACTTAAAAACTCAAACATCAAGTGAACTTAATAAATTTAATGAAAATGTTTTAAAACTAAAAAATATTGAAGAAAAACTTGCAAATATAAACAATTCTTTGGCAATGTTAGACAGCCGAAAAAAAGTTTTAATTGAAATGCAAAAAGATTTGGAAGGTTTTAATAATTCTGTTAAAAATCTTTTAAAGCACAGCGAACAAAATGTTAAACTTAAAAATCAATTTGTTGGGGTTGTTGCAAGTTTAATGCAAGTTCCACAAAAATTTGAAACAGCAATTGAAATGGCTCTTGGTGGAGCAGTTCAAAATGTTGTTACAGAAAATGAACAAAATGCGAATGCTTTGATTGACTACTTAAAACAAAATGCCCTTGGAAGAGCAACTTTTTTGCCACTAACAAGTGTTAAACCACGAAGAATTGAAGACAAATTTCTTTCAAAACTTAACATTAATGGGGTGTTTGGAATTGCAAGTGATTTAATTAAGTTTGACACAAAACTTAAAAATGTTTTTGATAGTTTGCTTGGGGCAACAGTAATCGTAAACGACCTTCCACTTGCAATCAGTCTTGCAAAAGAATGTGGATATTCGTTTAGAATTGTAACTCTTGACGGAGATGTTATTAATCCCGCCGGTTCAATCGCTGGTGGAAGCAAAAAGAATAGTGTTTCTAATTTGATTGGCAGACAACGTGAAATTGAAGAAATTGAAAAGCATATTGAAAAACTTGAACTTGAACTTAAAGAAAATAACAATTTGAAAGACAAACTGACCGAAGCCACAACTTTAAGTCAAGAAAGAATAAAGCAAAATAACACTGAATTTCATAACATAGAACTTGAACTTGGCGTTGAAAATGAAAAACTAAGTGCATTAAAACATTCTTCAGAAGATTGTCAAAATATTATTTTTAATTTAAGACAAAATTTGCAAACCTTAAATTCAAGCAAATCTAAACTTGAAAATGAGATTTTAGAACTTGAAACAATAATTTTATCAATAAGCAAAAACAATTCGGTTGCTACAAACGCAATTTCAAAAACAAAACAACAATTTGATGAACTTAAAATTGAGCGTGACAATTATAATGAAAAAATAACAACAATCAGGGTTGAAATTGCAGGCTTAGACAGTGAAAATCTTTCTTTAAACGAAGAAGAAATAAGGATTAAATCTGACATTGAAGACAAACAAAGTTTGATTGAAGAAAATAACGAAAATCTTAACAAACTTGAACTTATTAAACAAAATTTATTAAACAAACTTGAATTAATAAAACAAAATGAAAACTATAAAGCCTGCGAAAAAGAAATTGAACAAGTTAAATCTAAACTTGACGGGCTTGACGACTATAAACAACAACTTCAAATAAATTTGAAAGAACTTGATGAAGACCGAAGCAATTTTACAAATCAAATTTCAAAACTTCAAAACAAAAAGAGTTTGGAAGAATTAAATTTAACCAAAATAGACACTGAACTTGAAAATATGCAAGAACGTGTTTGGGAAGCTTATGAGCTTACATATGCAACAAGTTTAGAGTATAAAATTGAAAACTATAACCTTGAGGAAGGTTTGATTGAAGCAAACAAAAACAAGCGTGAAATTGATAAACTTGGCTATGTAAACGTTAATGCAATTGAAGAAAGTGTTGCATTAAACGAACGATATGAAACTTTGAATGCACAAGTTATAGACCTTGAAAAAGCTGAAGAAGACACAAGCAAAGTTATCAGAGAACTTAACAGTGAAATGATAAATCGTTTTACAACCGAATTTGCAAAAATCAATGATAACTTTAAAAGAGTGTTTAAAGAATTGTTCGGCGGTGGAAGGGCAGAATTAATTTTGGTTAAGCCTGAGCCTGAAACCGACGTTGATGGCGTTGAAAAAGAATGCGATATTTTGGATGCTGGTGTTGATATCATCGCTCAGCCACCGGGAAAGAGTTTAAAAAATCTTTCACTTTTAAGTGGTGGAGAAAAAGCCTTAACGGCAATTGCAATTTTATTTTCAATATTAAAACTAAAACCAATGCCATTTTGTCTTCTTGACGAAATTGAAGCTGCTCTTGATGATGCCAATGTTGGAAGATTTGCAAAATATCTAAATCGTTTTTCAAGTGAAACTCAATTTATTGTTATAACTCACAGAAAACCAACTATGGAACTTGCTGACAGATTATATGGCGTTACAATGCAAGAAAAAGGTGTCAGCAAAATTGTTTCTGTTAAACTTAGTGATGTTAATTTGGATGAAAATAACTAATACTTATAATAAAAACTTGAATATATTCCAACATTTATTCAAGTTTTTGAATATTTATGCAAAAAGGGAAAATTATGGGATTATTTAGTAAAATTAAGGAAGGGCTTAAAAAAACAAGTCAAAAATTTAAAGAACTTTTCAAAAAAAGTGAACTTGATGACGATTTTTATGACGAACTTGAATATATTTTAATTTCTAGTGATATGGGTGTTGAAACAACCGAAGATATCATAAGTGAACTTAAAGTTTTGGCAAAAAAAGAAAAAATTAAAGAAAGTGAAAAAGCAAAGGGGCTTTTAAAACAAATTATCACCGAAAAATTAGAAATTGAAGAGAATGAAGAAAAATATCCTCTGGCTTATTTAATTATTGGCGTTAATGGGGTTGGAAAAACAACAACTATCGGAAAACTTGCAAAATTGTTTAAGGACAGCAAAAAAGAAGTTATTTTGGCAGCTGCCGACACTTTTAGGGCAGCCGCAAGCGACCAACTAACTGAATGGGCAAATAAGAGTAAGGTGAAAATTATAAAACACACTGAAGGAGCCGACCCTGCAAGTGTGGTTTATGATGCAATAGAAAGTATGAAAGCAAAAAATAGTGATGTGCTTTTGATTGATACAGCTGGAAGACTTCATAATAAAGTAAATCTTATGGAAGAACTTAAAAAAATATCTAAAATTGTTGCAAATAAATATCCAGAATGCTCATACAAAAAAATTTTGGTTTTGGATGCAACAACTGGTCAAAACGCATTAAGTCAAGTTAAGGAATTTAATGAAATGATAGGCATTGACGGCTTGATTTTAACAAAGCTTGATGGAACAAGTAAGGGCGGAGTTATTGTTCCAATAATAGAAAATCTTCAAGTTCCCGTAAAGTTTGTTGGGGTTGGTGAAAAAATTGATGATTTAATTCCTTTCGATGCAAATGATTTTGTTAATGCACTTTTTGAATAAAAATCAGTCTTAGTTAGTCTAACACTTTTGAAACTAGTATAATAATTTAGAGTTAAGATATTAGCTTAACTCTTTTTTTTACTGCATTTTATGCCATGAAACGATTAAATTTTGGTTTTAATATTTTTTTTCAAAAGTCTCAATCTCTTCAAACCTTAACTGAAAATTTTTTTATTTTATTTTTTTAAATCGTTTGTAAAATTTCATTTTTGTGTTAAAATTTAAATAGGAATTAGCCAGTTTTTGATTAAATTTAAATTAACTTTTCAAATGTATTAAGGTGTTATTCATGAACAAATAGCATCAGAAAATTAATAAAGGAAG
>CAJMEO010000019.1 GCA_905212505.1 uncultured Christensenella sp. | reverse complement strand
AATTTTAAAATAAAAATATGAAACAAGAAAAATATAATTTTTTTAAAACAACAAACGAACTTATTTCTCAGGCAAAAGAAGGCTTAATTGGCAACAAAGGAAGCAGTCTTGTTATTAATTTATTTTATTTTTTAAGCAAACTTTTCTTTTTTGCTGGTTTAACGCTGACTGTCTTTACAATTTTTAATATCTCAAATTATGCATTTAATTTAACACTATTTTTAAGTTTGGGCCTAGGATTTTTGTTTGTTGCAATTTTAACTTATGGTCCAATAAAAGTGAGTGTTTGCAGAAACGCTTTGAATATGATAAACAACACAAACCCAAAAGCAAAAGATATTTGGTTTGGGTTTAGAAACAAATATTTTAGGAATGTTTGGTTTGGCATCTGTTTATTTTTTGCGTATTTATTCAATTTGATATTGCTAATATTTCCATTTTTCTTTAAATATTTTTCTTATCAAATTGCTGGGTTTATATTGGCGGAAGATCAAGAGATTTCAGCGGTCAAAGCTTTAAAATTTGCAACCAAAATGAGCAAAGGATACAGAAAAACTTATGTCAAAATTTTGTTTAAATTTATCCCACAAATGTTGCTTTGTTTAGTCACTAGTTATATATTTTCTTTGTGGCTAAGACCAAAATTCAACGCGACTGTTGGATGCTATTATCTTGACATAAAAAATTAGTGTTAATGTTAAACTATATTGTTCTATAATAGAGAACATATTGAAAAATCTGATTGTTAAAAAGAAAAAAATAAAAAGGCATATTGAAAATATTCAATATGTTTTTTATTATATAAATATTTTTTTTACAAAAAAAAGGTCGAATTATCGACCCTTTTTAAAAGCTTGAAAGTATGCCATTAAAATCTATTTTTGTGAGATATGTTGACACCAGATTGTTGACAAAATCATAAATAGGTTTTGCAATACAAGAGTTATTAAAAGTTGTGTCAAGGAAATTTGCAACGGCTGGAATTGATTGAAGAAGATTGGCAATCACAAACACAGCAAACACTATCACCATTCCTTTTGCAATGCCAAGGACTAATCCCAAAACTCTGTCTAGACCATTTATTGCTTGACAGTTCTTTTTTATTGCTCCAAATAGTTTTGAAAGCAAGAATATAACAAGTTTTATTAATAAGTATGCCACAATCATACAAATTGCCATTAATGCTAAACTTCCGGCATTAAGACCAACCTTTGAAACCACGTCGGCTTTGTCGATATAGGTTGCTTCGGGCTTTATGAAGAAATTTAAAGCAAACTTTAAAATTCCTGTTGCACTACATTTTTCTGACATGATTTGGGCACCTGTCATTTCAACACTAAACTCGGCAAAGAAACCATTGATTTGCGATGCAATTGAATTTCCAATTGTGGTTGCAAGGTTAAACCAATTGTTCAAAAGTGATGCTAATGGTTTTGCTAAAAAGAAAGATGCAGTGACTGATAATATGCTAGAACAAAATGATAGTAGACTGTTAAGGAATCCTTTCCAAAATCCAATTAAAGCAACAAGAAGTAGTAATACCAATACTACGATGTCAAGAATATTCATAAATTTTACATCCTTTAGTTTTTAATAATTTATTTTAAGTTTGTTTTCACTATGAATTAAATTATTAAAATAATTAACAATTTAATAATAGCATAATCTGACAATAATTTCAATACAAAAATAAAAAAAGTTTGTGAAATGCTGAAAACTTATAAAAATTTTGTTAAGAATTGTTATATGCTTGACTTTTATTTATATGATTTAAATGATTTTTATGTTTTTGAAGATGTTTTTAAACTTGGAATTGAAAATACAAAACAAATCGTTTTTTTGTGTGTTGGAACAAAAAAATATAAGCAAGATTCTTTTGGAGTTTTGATGGGAGATAAAATAAAAAAATTAAAAGTTTTTTGCTATGGATGTTCAAAGCGAGAGATTAATGGACTAAATTATTCAAAAGTTTATGAATTTGTGAAGAAAAAGCATCAAAATTCAAAAATAATTATAGTTGACAGCATATTTATTGAAGGGGGCAAAAAACCAATTTTGATTTTTAAAAGCGGGGGTGTTGTTGTGAGTGCACTTAACAATAAAATGTCTATCGGCGATGCTGGAATTTTGTTTAATGCTTTTTCATATAATAATGACGATATTGCTGGAAAAATAATGCAATTAATTGAGAATATGATAAAAAATTTTATCAAAATTTAAAAAAATGATTTTTTTCATTTTGCTAAAAATATATTTTGTGTTAAACTATGTTGACAGGAGAAAACCAAATGAACGAAAAACCAACCAAACAAACAAATTGGATATTTTATGCAATTATTATTTTATTAATTGTATTTGTTATATTTTTAAGCTTTAAAAGTCCGGCTGGAAAAGAAATAACATACACAGAATTTCAAAATAAAGTTGAAACTAATGAAGTTACGCATGTAAAGACTGTTGGCAACACACTTTATATCAGAATTAAAGACAGTCAAATAACGGTTGAAGCCTTTTTGAAAGGTTCCAATGGTGATTTTTACACAACGTTTATAAACAGTCAAGAACTTATTAAGTTGATAGACGATTATAATGCCGACCCAGCAAATGCTGAAAGAAAAATTGTTGCAAGCTACAATTTGAAAGGAGAAAGTATAATTTCAAAAATACTTCCTTATCTTTCAATAGGAATTATGCTTATCATTGCCTTTATGATAATTAAAGCAGTTATGGAAGCGAACAACAAAAATATAGCATTTGGTAAAAGTCGTGCAAGAAATGTTGAACGAAGTAAAGTTAAATTTAGTGATGTTGCTGGAAGCGAAGAAGAGAAAGAAGAACTAAAAGAAATTGTGGATTTCCTAAAAAATCCACGAAAATACACCGAACTTGGGGCAAGAATTCCTAAAGGAGTGCTTCTTGTTGGCCCTCCGGGAACAGGAAAGACCTTGCTTGCAAAAGCAATTGCGGGTGAATGCAATGCGCCTTTCTTCAGCATTTCTGGTTCAGATTTTGTTGAAATGTATGTCGGCGTGGGGGCAAGTCGTGTTAGAGATTTGTTTGAACAGGCAAAACGCAGTGCGCCTTGCATAGTTTTTATTGATGAAATTGATGCTGTTGGTCGTCAACGTGGCGCAGGGCTTGGTGGCGGAAATGATGAACGAGAACAAACATTAAACCAACTTTTGGTTCAAATGGATGGCTTTGAAGCAAACGAAGGGATTATTGTTATTGCGGCAACAAACAGACCTGATGTTTTGGATCCTGCTCTTTTAAGACCGGGCAGATTTGACAGACAGGTTTATATTAATATGCCAGATGTTAAAGGCAGAGAAAAGATTTTGCAAGTTCATGCAAGAAACAAAAAATTTGCTGATGATGTTGACCTTGAAAACATTGCAAAATTAACAACAGGATTTAGCGGTGCCGACTTAGAGAACTTGTTGAATGAAGCGGCAATTCTTGCCGGAAGAGACAATCGTGTTAAAATTAATATGATCGACATTCAAGAAGCTGTTAATAAGGTTATAATGGGCCCTCAAAAGAAAAGCCGAGTTATGACAGAAAAAGACCGTGAAATTACAGCGATTCATGAAAGTGGGCATGCGATACTTCACAGGGTTTTGAAATATTGCGATTCAGTTCAAGAAGTGTCTATTATTCCTCGTGGAATGGCGGGCGGATACACACTGTCTAGACCTGATACTGACGATAATTATGCCACATTCAACAAACTTAACGATTTAATTGCAAGTTTTATGGGTGGTCGTGTTGCCGAAAGCATTAAATTTCAAGACATAACAACTGGTGCATCAAACGATATTGAACAAGCAACAAAAATTGCAAGAAAAATGGTAACAGAATTTGGAATGAGCAGTGAACTTGGGTTTATTAATCTTGGTTCTTCAACCGAAGTGTTTATTGGAAGAGATTATCAAAATCAAGTTTTATATTCAAATGACACCGCAAGCAAAATTGATGATGAAGTTAGAAAAATTTTGGATTATAACTATCAACGTGTTCAAAAAATTCTAACAGAAAATTGGGATAAAGTTGAAGCACTTTCAAGTTTGCTTTTGCAAAAAAATGTGGCTTATAAGGAAGAACTTGATGCTATCATGGAAGGAAAAAGTGTTAAACAAATAATTCAAAACATGACAAGAAGAGAAAACCGAAAGAAAAAGCAACAACAAAAAGAACGTGAAGAAAAAATGCTTTTGGAACAAAAACGCTTGGAAGAAATTAAAAATCGCACTCTTGAAGCGTTAAAACAAGAAGGTTTAATTGTTGAAAAACCAATTAACAGCAATCAAAAAACAATCGAAAGCAAAAATTTGAATGAAAATAAAGATAACAAAAAAGATAAAAATTCTGACAATAAAGAAATAAAAAATCTTAAAGTTGAAAATGAAATTGAAAAAAACAATCAAAAAACAGATAAAAATAATAATGATGGCACAAAAAATGATTAAATTATTTGACTAATTTTTTAAAAAAACTTAAACTATATATTACTAGGAGAAAATAATGAAAAAAGCTTTATCTATTGTGGCACTTTGCCTTATTGGAGTTTTGGCAGGAATAATTATTGTGTTTTCTTGCGTGAACAAAGATTATAACCTTAATTTGTCAAATCCAGATTTTATCAATGTTTATATAAACACAACATTGTCAGAAAACAAACCAAGTTATTCACAAGATGACGAAACAAAAGATGTTTATAACAAAATCATAAGTTTATACAATGAAAGTTTCAAACAAAATATGATGAGTGCATTCTTTAATGGGGCTTTAGGTGAGAAACCACAAATAACAAAAAAACCCGAAACTATTTCAAATATAACAAGCAGTGGAACTTGGCTTGTGTTTGATTATAACCTTCATCCACAAACAATAAAATTGAACGGAAAGGAATATACTGATAATTCTTCATATTCAAAAGAATATGATCGAGCACTTGTTGAAGTTAAAGATTCAGACACTATGACAACTTTCACAATATATCTTGTAAAAACTGGCTCTGATTATTCTTATTATCATTATACGGTTAGGGCAAAACAAACAAATCTTTACAGTTATCTAAATGAAAACTTTGCAAAATAATTAAAAAATAATAAAATCAATACAAATCAGTATTGATTTTTTCATAATTTTGATATAATAAAGATGTGAATAAAAAATGCACAGAAATTTATAATTATTTAAGTGAAATATTTGAAAGCCCTAGGTGTGAACTTGAATATAATTCGGTTTTTGAACTTTTAGTGGCGGTTATTTTATCTGCTCAATGCACCGATAAAAGAGTGAACTTGGTAACAAAAGAACTGTTTAAAGAATATAAAACACCAGAAGATTTTATAAAATTGTCACAACAAGAACTTGAACAAAAAATTCATTCGTGTGGGTTTTATCACAACAAAGCAAAAAATATTCTTGCAATGTGCAAAGATTTGCTTGAAAAATTTAATGGTGCAGTGCCACAAACTTTGGATGAGCTTGTATGTTTAAGCGGGGTTGGAAGAAAAACTGCGAATGTTGTTTTAAGCGAGGGTTTCAAAAAAAATGCTATTGCTGTTGACACTCATGTTTTTAGAGTGAGCCATAGGCTTAATCTTAGTGACGGCAAAAATCCTGATAAAGTTGAATTTGACTTGCAAAAACAATTTGACGAAAATTTGTGGTCTTCTCTGCATCTATATTTTGTTTTGTTCGGAAGATATTTTTGCAAAAGTCAACATCCAAAATGCAAAGAGTGTGGGCTTAAAAAATTTTGTGTGTATTATAACAGATCAAAACAATGAATAGCATTTTCGTGCGACTGATATTGCACAAACTGTGAAGACAAAGATATAATAATTTTGTTAAAATTTTGTGTTAATTTTAAGTTTTTTTGAAATTCAAAATCATATATTTTATTATAAGGAGAAATTTTAATGTTTGTTGATAAAACACGAATATATATTAAAGCCGGCAATGGCGGAGATGGGAAAGTTAACTTTTATCGCGACACTTTAACCATGCATGGAGGACCTGATGGTGGAGATGGCGGAAAGGGCGGAGATATTGTTTTGATTGCTGATGAAGGGCTAAATAACTTAGTTGATTTTTATTATACAAAACACTATAAGGCTGAAAATGGCACAAATGGTGGGAGTAGTAATGCTTATGGAAAGAGTGGTGAAGATTTGGTTTTGAAAGTTCCGTGTGGAACTGTGGTTAGAGACGTAGAAACAGGAAAAGTTATTGCAGACATGACTAAGCATGGGCAAAAACAAGTTATTTTGAAAGGTGGTCTTGGCGGAAGGGGGAATGCAAAGTTTGCAAATTCAAGGCGTCAAAGCCCAACATTCAGCGAACTTGGCGAAAAAACAAAAGAATATGCCGTGGACCTTGAACTTAAAACTATTGCCGATGTTGGCTTGATTGGATATCCTAGCGTTGGCAAAAGCAAAATTTTAAGTGTTTTGACAAGTGCTAAGCCCAAAATTGCTGCTTATCACTTCACAACATTGTCGCCAAATCTTGGAGTTGTAAAATATTATAATAACAGCTTTATTATAGCCGATATTCCGGGCATTATTGAAGGCGCAAGCGAAGGCAAGGGTTTGGGGCTTGAATTTTTAAAACATATCGAGAGAACGCGAATTTTGCTTCATATCATTGACATTGCGGGCGTGGATGGAAGAGACCCTGTTGAAGATTTTGTTGTTATTAACACCGAACTTAAAAAATATAACAAAGAAGTTGCTTCATCTCCTCAAATTATAGTTTTGAACAAAATGGATTTAATTTTTGATGAATTGCAAAAAGCAAAAGTTGAAGAATTTAAACAAAAGTATGGAAAAGATTACAGAATAATTGAATTTTCTGCAGCAACAAGACAAGGCGTTGATGAACTTTTGAACGCGGTTATAGAAGAAATTTCAAAGCTTCCACCAAAAGAAAGTGAGCATATTGAAGTGTTTGAACTTGATAAGCGAGATTACACTTCATTTGATGTTAAACGTGATGACGAGGGAAGATTTGTTGTTAGTGGTGGTCTGATTGATAAAATGAGCCGAGGAATAATTTTAAGCGATCCTGAAAGTTTTGCATATTTTCAACGAAGGTTAAAGCAAAATGGAATTATTGACAAACTTTTGGAAAAAGGTCTTCAAGAAGGCGACACTGTTAAGATTGGTTCTTATGAGTTTGAATATTTTGAATAAGTGACAGAAATGTCGCTTATTTTTATAAATATTAAAGATTGCATGAATTTAATGTTGTTGTTTTAAATTTTTGAAGTGATTAGAGAACAAAAAGATTTTCAAGAAATTTTTTAATAATTGTTATTAACAAAAAAATGCAAAAAATTTGATATATTGACAAACAAGCACAATTAATATATAATGACAATATATATTAATAATTTAATTTGCAA
>CAJMEO010000018.1 GCA_905212505.1 uncultured Christensenella sp. | reverse complement strand
TAAAAGAAGGGTATATGAAAAAAGAAGAGGCAAAATTAAATTTCGTTGATGTTGAACATCAAATGTTAGACAAATGGAAAAAAGAAAATTTGTTTAATCAAATTGTTGACAAAAACAAAGATAGTAAAAAACGTTTTAGATTTTTGGATGGGCCAATGACAGCGAACAACAGAGCAGGAGTCCATCATTTCTGGGGCAGGGTTTTAAAAGATATTACAATAAAATATCATGCCATGAAAGGAGAAAGTCAACAATTTCAAAATGGCTTTGATGCACAAGGTATGTGGGTTGAAGTTAATGTTGAAAAAGAACTAGGGCTTAATGGGAAACCTGAAATTGTAAAATATGGAATGGATAAATTCACTGAAAAATGCATGGAAAGAGTGAATTATTTTGCAAATGAAATTACAAATCAAAGCATCCGTATGGGTCAATTTATGGATTGGGACAATTCATATTTCACAAATACTGATGAAAATATAACTTCAATTTGGCATTTTTTGAAAGTTTGTGACAAAAATGGTTGGCTTGTTAAAAAAAATCGACCAATGGTTTGGTGTCCAAGATGTGGAACAAGCATATCAGAGCATGAACTTGCTGGAAGTTATTCTGATGTTGTTCACACGGCAATATTTTTTAAAGTTCCTGTCATAGGAAAAGATTTTAAGATGGTTGGTTGGACAACAACGCCTTGGACATTGTGTGCCAATGTTGCCTTAGCGGTTAATCCGGAGTTAACTTATGTTGAAGTTGAATATTGTGGTGAAAAACTTGTTCTTGGAAAAGACAGCCTTAAGGTTTTGAAAACTGAAGACCTTAAAGTTTTAAAAGAATTTAAAGGGGATGTTCTTGTTGGGCTTGAATATGAAACCATGTTTCCAGAACTTGAAATTCAAAATTTTGTTCACAAAATTTATCCTTGGGATCAAGTTGAAGCGGGCGAGGGCTCTTGCGTTGTGCATATTGCTCCTGGCTGTGGTGCTGAAGACTTCGATTTGGGGCTTAAATATGACATGCCACAAATTTGTCCAATAAATGAACAAGGCATTATGCTTGATAGTTGCGGATTTATTGCTGGCAAAAAAACAACCGATGTTGTTGAAGATGTTGTTAACAGATTAAAAGCCGACAATAAATTGCTTTATGCTCATAAATATAAACACAGTTATCCTCATTGTTGGCGTTGTAAAACCGATTTAGTTTATAAGTTAATATCAACTTGGTATATCAAGATGGATGAAGTAAGACCAATGCTGTTAAAAGCAATTGATGAGGTTGAATTCCAACCTGCGTATGCAAAAAAACGTATGCAAGATTGGCTTAACAATATGGGCGATTGGAATATTTCACGCTCTAGGTTCTATGGGCTTCCACTTCCAATTTATACTTGCAAAACTTGTGGGAAAGTTCACGTTATTGGAAGTTTAGAAGAATTAAAACAAAAAGCCGTTAACCCAAGTTTGGTTGATAAAATTCCACACTTGCACAGGCCTTATATTGATGAAATAAAAATAAAATGCGATTGTGGGGAAGAATTAACTCGTATACCTGAAGTTGGCGATTGCTGGCTTGATGCGGGAATAACTCCTTTTTCAACAAAAAAATATTTTACAGATAAAGAATATTTTAATAATAATTTTCCAAGCGATTATGTTTGTGAAATGATTGAACAAATAAAACTTTGGTTCTATTCACTTTTGGTGATGAGTGTTATTTTAACAGGCAAAGCACCATACAAAAAAATTGTTACTTATCAATATGTTAAAGATGAAAATGGAAATGAATTTCACAAAAGTGGCGGAAACAGTTTGGATGCAGATAAGGTTGCAGATGAGGTTGGGGCAGAGGCAATAAGATATTTATATGCAAGTGCAAATCCTGTTTTTGACATGCGTTTTGGGAATAATCTTTTGGATGAAGCAAAAAAACAATTATTGGCATTTTGGAACATTTATGTTTTCTTCAACACTTACGCAGTTATTGACAATCCAAAACTAGAAAACTTTAAACCAAACTTTGATAAATTAGATTTAACAGATAAGTGGCTTCTTGAAAAAATTGTTGAATTTGTTAACAATTCAGATCAAAATTATGCCGAAAATAAAGCATATTTAGTTGTTAAAGATTTTGAAAAATTAATTGATGATATTTCTAATTTCTATATTCGCTCAAACAGAAAACGCTTTTGGGAAAGTGATATAAATGCATATTATTCACTTTACTATGCGATAAAAAATATAATAAAAGTGATGGCTCCAATCATTCCATTTGTTTCTGATTATATTTGGAATAATCTTGTTTGTGAAATTGAGCCAAGCGAAGTTAAAAGCGTTCATTTAAGCAATATAGAAAAAATTTCAAGTTTTGGATATAAAGATCTTGTTGACAGCATTGAAAAATCAAGAGAAATTATTTATCTTGCGCAAAAACTTAGAAATGAACACAAAATTAAAGTTAAACAGCCATTAAAAACAATGTTTTTGAAAGTTGAAAACGACTATAAAAAAGCCGTTATTGCACTTGAAGACATTGTTAAGGAAGAACTTAATATTAAAGAAATTGAGTTTGAAGATTCTGACGAAAAATTTAACAGCAAAGAACTGTTATTAAACTTTAAAGAAGCAGGAAAAGTTTTGGGCAAAGAAGTGCCTTTATATCAAAATGCACTTAAAAATTCAACAAGTGAAGAAATGAAAGAATATATCAAAGAATTTGAAGAAAACAAGTCTGTAACATTGAAAGGGCTTGCAAAACAAAGTTCTGACATTTTCACTCTTAAATTTGTGCCTAAAAAGGAGTATGCTATTGCAATTGAAAACAATAACATAGTGGCACTTGATATAACTTTAACTGAAGATTTAATTTATGAAGGATATTACAGAGAGATAACTCGTCAAATACAAGTTGCACGAAAAGAGGCCGACTTTAAAATTGAAGACCGAATTGTGCTTGACTTGTCGTCTAGCGATGAAACGATGCAAAAAGTTATTTCAAAATTTCTTCCAAAAATTATGGAAGAAACTTTGGCAATTGAAAGCAAAACATTAAGTGATGCAGAATTTGAAACAACTTTTAAAGTTAATGATGAGAATGTAAGCCTAAAAATTTCAAGGGCATAAAGCAGTCAAATAAAAACAATTAAAATTAGGTGCGAAAAGCGCCTAATATGCTGATATGGCTCAGTTGGTAGAGCAATTGATTCGTAATCAATAGGTCGCCGGTTCGAATCCGGCTATCAGCTCCAAAATCCCTAAAATTAAGGGATTTTTTATATTGTGTTTTAGTTGTTTATAAAAAGTTAATAATTTTAAATTAGACATTTAATCTAATTTCGCAATTGCGTTAAAAAATTGACAAAATGTTAAAAATAACCTATAATTAAATACTTAATGGTTACTAATTTTTAAAACAATTAATATTGATAATATTTAATTTACATAAGCCAAAGTTTGTGCAGTATTAAGCTAAAAATTGCATAATGAAAATATCAAATATAAAAATAAAGGATGTGTAAAATGGTTTATAACAAAGAAAAAATCGTGGCAATTATTCCAGCATACGAGCCGCCTCATTCATTTATAGATTATGCAAAAAATTTACTTAAAGAAATTCCAAATTTAATTGTTGTGAATGACGGAAGTGAACAAACATATCAAGAGATTTTTGATGAAATTGCAAAAATTGAAGGCTGCACACTTTTAAGTTATCCGGAAAATCATGGAAAAGGCTATGCATTAAAAACAGCTTTTGAATATTGCAAGCAAAATTTTGATTCTAGTTTCGTGTTTGTAACCGCAGACTGTGATGGTCAGCATTTAATCAAAGACTTATTAAACGTTTGCAAAAGCGCGTTTAACAATCCACAAGCCTTGCTACTAGGTGCTCGTGATTTTTATGCACCAAATGTTCCAAAACGAAGCAAAAATGGGAATATTCAAACACGAAGATTGTTTAGGTTTTTATATGGAATGAAACTAAAAGACACTCAAACTGGGCTGAGAGCATTTTCATACAATTTGCTTGACTTGTTGTGCAAAATTAAGGGTGAAAGATTTGAATATGAAATGAATATGCTCATTCAAGTTAACAAAAAAAATATAAAAATAGAAGAAACTGATATTACAACAGTTTATGAGCCAAAACCAGACGATGTTGAAAAAGTTTCGCACTACAAAACATTCACCGACAGCATGCGAGTTCTTGGAGTGCTGTTGAAAAATTTAGGCTGGTATTTTGTTTCTTCTGTTCTTTCTTCAGTGTTAGATGTTGTTGCATTTTATCTTTTCACAAGATTTGTGTTTACAGGTCAAAACATTGCATTACATTCTTTTTTAGCAACAATTTCTGCTCGTGTTCTTTCTTCAATTTTAAATTTCACATTTAATTATAAATTTGTTTTTAATGGAAAGAGCAAAAAAAGTATATTTAAATATTACATCCTTTGGAGTTTTCAATTGGGGTTATCATATCTGTTTGCTTTTGTTTGGAGTAAGATATTTAATAGGGCAATTTTGATAACTCTGTTCAAGGGTGCGATGGATTTGATTGTTGCATTATTCTCTTACAAAATTCAACAAAAGTGGGTGTTTAATGAAAAAAAAGAAAAATAAATTTTATGGAAATTTCTTTAAATTTGTGCGTGCAGAAGCAAATATGTTTGCTCCAAAATGCAAATATAAAAATTCGCCAAAAGAGTATGATAAGCCCGTTGTTTATGTTTCTAGGCACTTAAATATGCATGGTCCATTAACGGTTGCAAGGTCATTTAAAAAAGATTTACATTTTATGGTTTTGCATAATTTTTTCACAAAAGAAGAAGCCTATTCGCATTTTTTGAATGTTACGTTTAAAGAAAAAAAGAATAAAAAATTTTTGGCCAAATTGGCTGGCACTTTTGTTCCAAAAATCATGAACTCTGCAAAGTTTATTCCGGTATTTCGAGGTGATGATAAAAGGGCTTTTGGCACATTAAAAAATGCTTTAAATTTTTTGATGTGTGGAGAATCCGTTGCTGTGTTTCCAGATAAAAATTATAAGGCAAAAAAAGATGAACAAAGCGATATTTATTCGGGATTTTTGTTTTTAGAGAAATTATATTACAAAAAAACAAAAAAGCACCTAATGTTTGTGCCGCTAGTTTTGGATGATGAAAAACGCTTGATTGTTGAAAAAGAACCAATAAGTTTTGATGATAAGTTGCCTTTTGAAGAGCAAAAAGATAGAATAAAAGAAAAAATAATAGATGAAATAAACACTCTTTAATTGAAAAGTGTAAAAAAACTTTTTGGCGAAAAAGTTTAATATATTTGCAATTTTAAAAATTTTGATGTATAATAGGTGTGTGGATAAAACCATACACCTTTTTTGATAAAACAGTTAACATGCTGTGCTATTTGAAATTGATGTGGTTATAATCATCAAGTTTAATGCTAGCAACCTTTTGTTTTTTTGCAGGTATAGTTTAGTGGCAAAATGAGAGCTTCCCAAGCTTTAGTTGCGGGTTCGATTCCCGCTACCTGCTCCAAAAATCAAGAAAAGTCCAAGCCATAAGGTTTGGACTTTTTTATTTTGATATTTTAATTTATCATCTTTTCTTTTTTCACACTCATTTTGATTCGCCTTTTATTTTTGAAATAAGAAATTAAAAATGAAAAGTATAGTGAAATGCAATAATGATAAACTATTCTTTTGAACTTTCTTCTTCAGTTTCCGCTGCATGAGCACGGCGGAACTCTGCTTGTTCTTCGTTTAAACGGTCATTCCATGCAGTGCGCACAGCCTGGCAGAAATCTATCATGTCTTGATATTCAAGATTCAAAACTTCCGAAGCGGTTGTTCTTTCCAAAATTCCAGAAAACTCAACTGGTGGCTGAACAAACTTTGAGCCAGAATCAACAAGATTTTGATATGAATTGCCTTTGCAATGTTTCATCACATTCACAGCCCAATTCATCTCTTTGATTTTTGGATATCTGTCAAAATCAAGGCGTCTTGTTTCTCTTGCGGTTTGGTTTTCGAAAATTGCATAAAGAGTTTTGAAATATGATGTCATTTCATTATAATATTCATCAATTTTTTCGCTTTCAAACTCTTCGAAACTATCCCACAAAGCATCAATATCTTCGCATTCGTCGGCATCAAGCGAATATTTTTCAAGCATTTGTCTTTGCTCGTTTATTTCGTCTTGAATACGTTTTTTGCATGCAAGGTCTGGGCGCTTTCTTAAAACTTGCTCATAGCGAGTTATCTCGTTCATATAATCATGAAAACGCAAATCTTCAATGCGTGTAATTTTAAATTCCATTTAACTTTTCCTCTCTGATAAAATTATATCACACAAAAAAGAAAAGTCAATATCCGCCAACATTAAAACAGGCGCTATCCTTCAATTTGCGGTTGATTTTGTGGTTTTTCAAAGACACATTGTCAATCTCGATTTCTTCATAATATTCAGCAGAAAGGCGATATGCCCCGCCACCTTCTATCAACGAAACCAAATCGCTTTTTTGTTGGCCGGTCAACGCAAAATAATCAGAGCCAAAAACTTGGCTCCAATTATAATGTTCTCCGTCCATTTTTACAATTTTTGGTGCAATTTTTGAAAAAACATCAAAAACCGCTTTTGAATATTCATGCTCACAAAATGCATCAAGTTTATTTGTGAGCACTTTTGATTTTTCAAGCAATGCATTGTCCAAAGTTTTTTCATATTGAACACCAAAGTATATACATCTTTTTCAAGCAAAGCAAATTTGTAATGCATGCTTTCTAGCACTGGAAATTTATCAATTTTCATTTCTTTTGCCCCGCTTTGAGATTTTTACTTTCTTCGTACCAATCTCTCTCGTCATAATACTCGTCTGGCAAGCGATATGGATATTCATCCTCAATTAACATAAACAAAGTTTTTCTTTGATTTTTGTCTAACTTTTCAAAAGTTTCAGCATAACATTTATTCCATGCAACTTTTTCACCAGTCTTTACAACTGTTAAAACAGGCTTAATTTTTGAGAATGTTTCAAACACAATATTTGCATAAATCTGTTCATTAAAACTTGCCTCATCTCTAATTGATTCAGCCCATTTAGTTTTTGCGCCACTGTTATTGGTTCTTTCATATGCAAATTCTTTCTTATAAGTACGCATATTAAAGTCCTCACTCATTTTATGCGCTTTCTTTATTTCTGGATATTCATCAAATTTAAACATTACTTTTCTCTTTATTTCTAATGTGTTATTTACATAAATCTTCATCGCTAAGGCGTCTTTTGGTTTTTCTTTCTTTCAAAGTGACATTATCAATTTCAACTTCTTCATAATGTTCCTTTGTAAGCCTATAAGCCCCACCGCCTTCACAAATAGGTATCAATTCTGATTTTTCATCATCAGATAAAGCTTCAAAATCTAAGCCAAAAACATCTTTCCAAATAGTTTTTTTTCCACCCATAACCAATAGTTTTGGATTTTGTTTTGCAAATGTATTGAAAATTGCAAAAGCATATTCAGAGTTATTAAACTTTTCAAGCTTATCAAGCAAATCACTCCACTTTTCAGAAAGTGCTTCATCTCCTCTTTCCTCATATTCAATTTCAGCTGAATAAGCATCTTTTTCCAATTTTGCAAACACTTCGTGTTTTGCTTTAATTTCTGGAT
>CAJMEO010000017.1 GCA_905212505.1 uncultured Christensenella sp. | reverse complement strand
ATTTGAATTTTTGTTGGCTTATATACAAAATTTCTGGGTCAAAAAAATCTTAGCCATTTAAACTAAGATTTTTTTATTTCATAAAATTGTTAGGACTTAAACGATTTATGCAGCATTATTTGCAAGTGAATTTTGGAATGCTTCAATTTGATCAATAATCGCTTGTTTTTCTTCTGCTGTTTTTTGCTCAAAGGCTTTTTTATGATTTTCTATTGTTTTTTTGCCTTCTTCAATTTGAGTTTTGATCTCATCTTTTAAAGTTTCAAGCGTTTGTTTGCATTGTTCTTGAAATTTTTTAACTTCAGCATCAATTTTTGCTTGAAGTTCGTTTAGTTGTTTGTCAAGTTCTTTTTGAGCGTTATTTAATTGCGTTTGCCATTCAGAAATGTTTTTATTAATTTCTTTTTTTGCTTCTTCTGTCAAAAGTTTTGAGTTATTAAGGCTCTCTTTTGCAGAATCTATAAGTTTTTGTAAGTCTTTAATTTTATTTTTTAAAAGTTCTATTCCGTCTTGAACAGAATTTTTTAATGCGTTAATTGTTGATTGAAGAGTGCTTCTAACTTCAAATGAAACATCTTTAAATTGCTTATTCACTTCTTTAACATATGCCATTGCTTCTTCAAAAGTTGAACCTGTATATTCTTCAATTTGAGAGCCGAATTTGTTTAGTGCCCCAGACATATCTTCAACAAAAACCTTAGCGCCATTAATAATTCCATTATCCTTAAAATATTGATTTACAGAATTAAGAACATTTGTTTGCAGGTTTTTAATACTTTCGCTTGTTTTGCTGTTTTCATCACAAGATATGTAAATTTTAACTTCTTTGTTTGCGCTAACAGAAGCATCAAGTGAAACTTTTCCCATTTGGTTTGAAACTTCAACAAACAATTTTGCGGCATCTTCGGCTTTCATGCCTTCAAATTTAACTTGAGTTAACAAACTTGTGCCATCTTCATTAACAGCGGTAACATTCATAACTTTGTTGTTTTGGTCCAAAATAAATTGAACTTCTGGGTTAACACTCATTGTCATAACACTTGTTGCTTCGGCAGGTTTTCTGAAAAGAAAATATGCACCAACTCCAATTCCCGCAACAAGAACTAATGTGACAAGATATGCCAAAAATTTTTTCATTTTTTTAAATCTCCTTCTTTAAAATTTATATAAGTATTTTAAAAAATTTGTTTACAAAAGTAAAGCAAAATTAAAAATTTTTTTTAAATAAAATTAAAATTTTTAGGCTGATTATGCTTGTTTTATAAAAAACTGTAAAACCGAAGATAGTAATGCAAACATTATTTTAACAAATTTTGTTAAATATTTGAAAAAAATAGGTTTTAGTTGTATAATAAAAAAATCAAGGAGATAATTATGAAAGAAAATATATACAGAACACACAATTGCGCAGAATTAAGAATTGAAGATGTTGGAAAGGATGTTAGGCTTGCAGGTTTTATTGACGCAATCAGAAAACTTGGTTCTATCACATTTGTAACTCTTCGTGACCACTATGGTATAACACAACTTTTGGTTAAAGACGACAGTTTGCTTTTGGGTATAACAAAAGAAAGCACAATAACAATCAGCGGGAAAGTTGTTGAAAGACAAAGTAAGAACCCAAAAATGGAAACTGGCGATATTGAAGTTGAAGTTAAAACATTAACTCTTCTTGGAAAATGTGATAGCATTTTGCCATTTGAAATTAGTGATGCACCAAACACTAAAGAAGATTTAAGGCTTAAATATAGATTTCTAGATTTAAGAAATAAAGAACTTCACGACCGCATTGTTAAAAGAGCAGAGATATTAAGGTTTGTTAGAAACAGAATGAGCGACAAAGGTTTTGTTGAAGTGCAAACTCCGATATTGACAAGTTCAAGTCCTGAAGGGGCAAGAGATTTTATTGTTCCAACTGTGCTTGCAAAAGGCGAATTTTATGCTCTTCCACAAGCCCCACAACAATATAAACAACTTTTGATGGTTTCAGGATTTGATAAATATTATCAAATTGCACCATGTTTCAGAAATGAAGCAGCAAGGGCAGACAGAACGCCAGGTGAGTTTTATCAAATTGACTTTGAAATGAGTTTTGCAACACAAGAAGATGTTTTTGAAGTTGCTGAAGATATTTCTTATTCAATTTATGATAAATTTACTGATTTTGACATTTCAAAACCTCCTTATCGTCAAATAAAATATACAGATGCATTAAGAGATTATTGCTCAGACAAGCCAGACTTAAGAAATCCTCTTATTGTTAAAGATTACACTGAGTTTTTTAAAGACATTGAATTTAATGCGTTTAAAGATAAAGTTGTTAAAGGTATTGTTGCAAATTGTGCTGATAAATCAAGAAAATATTATGATGAACTATCTAATGTGATTGTTGCAAACGAAGGCAAAGGTGTTGCATGGTTAAAACTTGTTGATGGCAACTTTGTTGGTTCAATTTCAAAATTTATTGACGAAAACAAAAAAGCCGAACTTATTGAACTTAGTCAAATCAAAGAAGGCGAAAGCATTTGTTTTGTTGCAGACACAAAAACAAAAGTTTTAAATCTTGCAAATGTTTTGCGAAACACTATGGGCGAAACTTTGAATTTAATTGACAAAAACAAAGTTATTTTCTGTTGGATTGTTGATTTCCCTTTCTACGAATTTAATGAAGAAGAAAACAAAATTGATTTTTCACATAATCCATTTTCTATGCCACAAGGGGGATTAGACAGCTTGTTAAACAAAGAACCTCTTGATATTGTTGCTTATCAATATGATTTGGTTTGTAATGGCTATGAAATGCTAAGTGGCGCTGTGAGAAATCACGACCAAAATGTTATGGTCAAAGCATTTGAAATTGCAGGATATAACAGAGAAACAGTTGAAACTAAGTTTAGGGCACTATTCAATGCTTTCAGTTTTGGGGCTCCTCCTCATGCTGGTGGTGCTCTTGGCTTTGACAGGATGATTATGCCAATTATGAAACAAGAAACAATTCGTGAAATTATTGCTTTTCCAATGAACAAGAATGGAAGAGATTTGCTTATGAATGCACCAACAAAAATTGATGAAAAAACATTGAAAGAACTTGGTTTTCAATATTGTGACGAAGATAAAAAAAATAAATAAAGGTAGAATATGATTGAAAAAACAATTCAAAATTTAATAAACTTGTGCATAAAACAAACATTCGGTGAAGATTTTTCATCATCTGTTCACATTTCTTCAATAGAAAATGTGGATTATCAGTGTGATGATTGCTTTTTGCTTGCAAAATTGCTTCATAAATCACCAATCATGATTGCTGAAAACCTAGTTAACAACTTAACTGACAACCTTGAAGCTAAAAACTATTTTAGTGAAGTTAGTTTTAAAAATGGGTTTATTAATTTTGTTTTGAGTGATGAATTTATTAAAAATGAGTTGGATAAAATTTCATTTGATGAAAAATTTGGGGTTGAAAGACCAAAAAAATCCGAACTTTTTGTGCTTGACTATGGTGGCCCAAACATTGCAAAACCTTTGCATGTTGGACATTTGCGAAGCCCAATCATTGGCGAAAGTGTTAAAAGAATTATAAATTTTGCTGGGCATAAAACTTTAAGCGATGTCCATTTTGGCGATTTTGGTCTTCAAATTGGTGAAGTTATTTTTGGCTTAAAGGAAAGAAACATTAAAAAAGAAGACATAACCCTTGAACTTTTAAATGAAATTTATCCAGATATTAGTGCAAGAATAAAAGTTGATGAAAATTTGAACAAAACTTGTGCAGAAATCACAAAACAACTGCAAGAAGGCAATCAAGAATATTTAGAATATTTTAAAATTATCAAGAATATTTCAGCAAAAGACATTTTGCGTATTTATGATTATCTTAATGTTCATTTTGATTTGCTTAAAGGCGAAAGTGACAGTTATGCATTTATTCCAAAATTAACAAAAATTTTGAATGAGAAAAATCTTCTAAAACAAAGTGATGGGGCAAAAGTAATTGACATTTCAAAAGAAGATGACAAAAAAGAACTTCCACCTTTAATTTTTCAAAAATCAAACGGGGCATATCTTTATGGCACAACTGATATGGCAACAGTGCTTCAAAGAAAGGAAGATTTTAATCCCGACCATATAATTTATTTTGCTGATATCAGGCAAGAACTTCATTTCACTCAATTTTTCAGATCTTGTGACAAGGCTGGCATTTTTGATGAAAATAAGTTTGAATTTTGTGGTTTTGGCACGGTTAATGGAACAGACGGAAAACCTTATAAAACAAGAGAAGGCAAGTCTCCAAGCCTAGACAGTTTGTTTTGTGAAGTTAAAAATATTTTGAAAAGCAATAAGGAAATGGACCTTGAAAAAGAAAGCGACTTAGATGAAATTGTGAACAGCGTTATTAAGTTTGCAGATTTACAGAATAATTATGAAAAGGATTATATCTTTGACATTGAAAAATTCTCTAAACTTGAAGGAAAAACAGGCCCATATGTTTTGTATTCTTATTGCCGTTTTAACAAAATATTAAAAAAATTTTCTGGCGAAAAATTGGAATTTTTTAAAGAAAGTAAAAATGATTTTGAAAGAAATATCAAATTAAAACTTATAAATTTTGCGCCAACTTTTATGCGGGCTTTTGTTGAACGAAAACCAAGCATAATTGCAGATTTCACTTTTGACTTGTGTCTTAAACTTAACAATTTTTATGAAAATAACAGGCTACTTGATGAAGCAAATAAAAAATATTTGTCATCTTGGCTTGCTTTAATAAAATTGAGTTTGCAAATTTTAAAACAATGTTTAAATTTGCTTGTTATTAATACTATTGAAAAAATGTAGTCAGCCAGACTGCCAAGAAACTTCGCAATACTGCGTTTACTGAAAAACGATGCAAAATAGTCATTTACAAAAAGTAAACTCCTATCTTGCACCATTTTTCGAGCCTTGTCTTGCTTGTTTCTTGGCAGTCTGTGTTGTTGGGAATTTTGATTAATTAAAGTTTTAACCAAGAAAAGTGCCTGTGGCACCTTGGCAGTCTGTGTTGTTGTGGGAAAAACTTATGATATTTTAATTTTGATTTAAGGTTTCAAACATAACTTTAAACAAAAAAGTGCCTATGGCACAAAAATTTAATTTTAGTAATATTTATTTGACAAATTTTTTAAATTAGCACATAATAATTTTGATGAGAAAAGAAAAAAACAAAGTAAAAAAGATTATTTTGATTTTAATTGCCTGCCTGCTTTTTGCTGGCGGAGTTTTTTGTGTTATATTTTTTGCACTTAAAAGTGACAAAATAAAATATTATGAGGTTAAACTTAATGACCAAACGTCTGAAATTGTGTTGTCATCAAACAGTTCAAGTTTGTCACCAAATGATAATATGATTTCAAAAGTTGTTAAATTTGCTCTTGACAAGTCAAGTGTTGATAGTTTTGTTCGTGCAAAAATAGTGTTTGAAAATTTCAGTGATGACAGCAGGGTTTTAAGTTTTGTAAGTCAATTAAACTTTAATGTAAAAAACATTGAATGCTATTCAAATGAGCAGTATAATTGGACTTATTTTGAAGAAGACAACGCTTTTTATTTAATGAACAAAAGTGAAGCCTTAAGAACGGTGTCAAGTGGCGATGGAAGTTATGTTTTTATTGAAAAACTTATTGTTCCAAACACAATTGAACAAATGTCAACATTAAATTCTGATGGGGATAATGTCCAAATTGGTGAAGATGTTAAAATTCACATTATTTTTGAGGCAATTCAAAGTCGACTTCCTGCAAAAAAATATGATATTGAAAATTTAAGACCATATTTCAATCTTAATGCAACAAATTATGAAAATGGCTATACTTGTGAAAATGGGTTTATCACGAATTGCAATTTAACAGCAGAAACATTAATTTTGCCAAAAAAAATAGGGAATGATTATGTTTTGGGAATAAAAGCCAATGCTTTTCAAAACACTAACTTAAAACAAATAATTATTCCTGCTAGTTACATTTATTTTAAAGAAAACGCTTTTTATAATTTGACAAATTTAAACTTTGTTGCAATAAAAAATCAAATAAATTTCACTTTTGAAAATAATTCTTTTAACACTGGAATTGTTGAAATTTACTTGCCAAAAACCTCGCTAAAAAAATTGGAAAAAGATTATTCGGGGCTTCCTTACTATAACAATTTTAAACAAATTTATGAAATCACAACAAGTGATATAACAAACGTTCCTGCAACAACTCAATATCTTTATAGTGATTCTTTAACAACTTTTGAAGGCAAACTTGAATCAATTTCTGGCTTGAAAGTTGCTGATTTTCCTGTTCTTGAAACTATTAATGATGAAATGTTCGCAAGATTGAATAATCTTGTTTGTGTTGAATGCCCAAATGCTGTGGTTGTTGGCAAAAAAGCGTTTAATAACTGTCAAAAGTTAATAAGTGTTTCTCTTGCAAAAAACGTGACAGAAATTGGCGAAGCAGGGTTTTATGGTTGCTCAAGCCTTAAAGATGCAAGTTTTGTTAAAAATTTGCAAATCATTTCTAAAGAGACTTTTAGGGGATGTGTTGGTTTAACAGAAATTAGTTTTGAAGCCGATAATTTGCAAATAAAAAACAGTGCATTTTTTGGGTGTACGTCTTTAAGAACTGTTAACATAAAAAATTTGTCACTATGCGAAAATTATGCTTTTGCTGAATGTCCAAGCCTTAGGTGGCTGGTTGTTAGGGATGTTTCTGAACTAAACATCGAAGAAAAGGCTCTTTCAAAACCTTCTGGCGAAGCAAATATGAACATGTTTTGTGTGTTTGTTAGTGAAAATGTTAAAAATGAATTTTCAACAAAATATCCTCAAATTTCTGACCAAATTGTTTTGTTATCTGTAAATAATGGTGAACTTTCAAAATTTGAGGGTAATATAAAAAATTTAGATTTGACAGATTTTAATAAAATTGAAACAATAACCAAAATTGGCAATAACGTTTTTAAAGATAATAAAACTTTAATTTCAATAACTTTGCCTTATTCTGTTAAACAGCTTGGCGATAATGTTTTTGATGGTGCAACAAATTTAACAAAAATTATAATTGATAGCTATCAAACTTTGGAATTATCAGAAAAAACATTTGAAAACATAAATGAAGATTTGCACATATTTGTTAATGAATCAGTCTTAGAAGTGTTTAAGCAAACATATTCTGGTTTAGATTTAAAATTTGTTAGTAAATAAAATTAATATAAAACTAGCATAAAATTAGTGTAAAATTAGTATAAAAAACAATATTTTTAGATTATAAAAAAAGACATATAAGAACAGACTTTTCAATATGTCTTTTTTTGTTATTTCAAATCAAACTTTTATTTGAATATTTTTCTTTTTAAAATGAATTTTGTTATTAATGCATTTCTACTGTTTTATTTTTGCAAAATACTTTCTTCTTTATCTTTTAAGTTTTGAGTTTTAATGTTGTCAATTATTTTAAAAACAGTTTTTTCAAGTTCGCTATTTTCAGAATAATCAGCATAGCAATAGTTATTTATTCTGTTGTTTTTAAAAAGTTTTAACATTAGTTCTTTTTTGGCAGGTAAGTCTTCATAAACACCGATTGAAGAACCTCCATTTTTAACAACTATACTCATGCAAGGAATATCAGTTAAACTGTCACCGATATAAATCATATTTTTAAATGGAATTCGGAAATTATGATTTATTAATTTTTCATTAACTGATTCATCATTTTCTTTTAAAACATTCT
>CAJMEO010000016.1 GCA_905212505.1 uncultured Christensenella sp. | reverse complement strand
TGTACTCAGTATATTCCGAGTAGGGCTTTCTCTCGACTTTTTCACTAGCTTCGGTGTTATCAAGCACTAGTTCGTTTACAAACATAGAATTCTTGGATTGCATATAATGATTATCTACAAAATCGAAATTACTGCTGTACATTTTAGACTTGTCATCAAAACAATTGATACAGTAATAAATATTGAACCCACATATATACTCACATTCTAAAAAATATGCAGAAAGATAAGTATTCAGAAGAACACATTTGTCAAGCAATGCATTTGAATCTTCTTTAAGCGGCATATTATAATTGCTGATTTTAACTTGAATGTTCTGCCCTCGAGCACTACTGCCCAAGGTGTAAAAAGAAGAATAATTGGTCTTTGTGCTAAAAGATATGTTTTCATCACTAAATAATTCTTCAATAAAATCTACAACCGCAGTATTTGTTACATTATGAAGGCTGACAAAAACAGTACCGACAAATCGGCTTTTGTTCTGTATTCCCTTAAGCTTTTTGAAAAACCTGACACCTGCTGCCGAATCGAAGAAATCTACGGCTTTGGGTACATCTTTTTGTTTTTTCGGTTCATTAGATTTATGACGAATTTCGTAATGATTTTGCACCTTGACAATTTCAAACGCAGTACCATTTGCATTAAAGCAAGGGAATTTATCTGCCTTCTCGTCATTTGTAAGAATATGACAGCAGACAAGATTGTGATCGGCGGTAGCACCGCTTCTGCTCTGCGGTAAAATGTGATCTACATTCCAGCCACAATTACTATTGCGGTCGTTGTAGGCACCTTTGGCTATTGTTCTGCCGGCAAAGTCTTTTACTTTAGTTTCTTTGCCGAAAGACTTATTCCAAAGACGCATTGCTGTTTCTCTGTTTAAGTCCATAAATTTTTGTTTGCTTTTTTCCATAGTGTTTTGGAAAGAAGCTGATTGCCTCCCTAGATGTTAGTCAATCCATAAATGCATGTGACCAACCATAGGGCGACCTATTGCTATAAACCTCAAAGGGCAATCCTCATAATAGCATTACAGAAGATTAGTTAGTCAATTTTCAATAGTTTACATTGAAAGGGTTCAGATTTATGAATTGCAGAAATATTATACTTTAAAATAAAGCAATAGTCAATCTTGAAAGATGTATTACATTTTAATATTTATAAAAACACCACATGACTTTGTGTGTTGTTCGGCGGAACTGGTGCTTTTCACGCACTGCCAAAAGCGTGATTTTGGGGCGAAAAAGTGCTCGGTTCTATCAAAAATTCTAATAGGCTTTTCCGAAAATCCGTTAGAACTCGGCGAAATCGGAGGAGACTTTCGGACTCGGATTTTCACTGCGTTTTCGATGCAAAGAGGTGCGGAAAACCTTGAAAACACGGCATTTTCGAGTTTCGTTCATCTGCCGTTATCTTCCGTCAAATTCCGCCAAGTTCGGTTTTTACCACTTGACTCGAAATCAGTTGTACCTCACGGTACCGTGGGTTCGAATCCCACCGTCTCCGCCATAAAAAGCCTGTAATCAAGCCGATTTCAGGCTTTTTTCAAAAGTTTAATCAAACTCTTAAAAATCGTCAAAATCCGTGTTAGAACAGCGTTAGAACGACGTGTTTTTGCGTTTAAAGACCGGGGTTTTACTGAGTTCAAATACATTTATTATGTTTTTTACTCTGTTACTTCGTTCCAACGACTTCCAAAGTCATCCGCACCGGGAAGAATCATCCCCTTTTCCATTGCTTGAGCGGACGAGATTTTTGATTTATAGTCCAGATGAGCATATATATTAGCTGTTGTACTAAAATCAGAGTGACCAAGCCATTCTTGAATTTGCTTTAGCGGCACACCATTATGATACTTTCTCTCATTGGTACCATAGGAGGGCTCTTTTTCTATTGTCCGTTTTTTACGGACATATGCACGATTACGAGCTCTTTCAATTTATGTCAAAGAACCTTAATTTTGATAGAAATCGTCAAAGGTGGTGCAGTGCCGTCTTGAAATGGTATTTTCTCATTAAATATTGTGGCAAAATGAAGTTATCTATTTCAACATTCCAAGCGCAATGCGCCGGTTCAGTTCCCACAGAGCAGTCTTATTGCTGTCATATTGAAGTAGCGTTTGGGCTTCCGCATAAGTCAGCCATTTATATTCTGTATGTTCATGAGATAGCTGCAAAAAAGTGCTTGTTAATCTTACTGCAAATGTGTACTCCGGAATAACGAAACATTCTTTACCCCATATTGCTTCTGCGTCCTTAAAACAGTTGGCCGGTATACTACAGCAGGTATCGAGCTTGAAAAAGTTGCATGTCTTAGAAATCCCGGCTTCTTCAAAGGCCTCTCTTTTTGCCGACTCAATGATTGAGATATCCTCCTCTTCTCCTCCGCCTGCTATGAATTGCCAAATGCCTATATCACTCCTTCGAAACAAACAGAATTGTGCATTGCCGTCCTGTATGCAATATGGAATAACCAATACCTGATACCTTGCTCGCGCCATTATTTAACTCCTCTTCTGTTTGCATTTTTAAAAACAAAAACACAAATTATAACAAATGTCACAAAAAATGAAACTACAAAAATTATTGGAACAAGAAAAAATAACGAGTTAGCCCCTATAAAAATATTCATAATAACCCCTATAAGAATATTATACAAAAAACTAAAAAGTTTGTAAACTTATTTAATGATTTTTGTAATTTCTTACAATCATTATTATTTTTCAACTAAGTTTTTACCATAATTTATTAATTTCCACTCAAAAATCTAATATAAAAAAGAAACCTTAATAATTTAAAGTTTCTTTTTGATATAGTTAGTTGTTTTATTTTGTATTTTATTTTGTTTAATATTATTGGTTTTCGATACTTTTTAAGTTACTTATTTAATTTCAAAATATAGTCACGATATTTTTGATAACTTCCATCGTTTATGTTTGAAGAAATTTCCTGTAAACTTTCTTTTGTTTTTTTGTCAAGAGATTTTGGAAATTCGGTGGTGATTGTAACAAACAAATCTCCATATGCTTCTCGTCTTAGCATTTTAACACCCTTTCCTTTAAGTTTAAATACTGTTCCGGTTTGTGTTAATTCTGGAATTTTTAATGTTAAAATTTCATTCACCGAAGGAACTTTGATTTCTCCACCAAGCATTGCAAGAGTGAAAGGAACAGGGATTGTAATGTAAAGATTGCAATCTTTTCTTGTTAACAGGTCATGAGTTCCAACCGACAAAATTATGTTTAGGTTGCCATTTGGTCCGCCATTTAAACTTGAATTTCCTTCATTTCTAAGCGTTAAAATTTGACCATCATTAACGCCTGCTGGAATTGTAATTGTCATTGTTCGATTTCGCTTGTTATAGCCTTTTCCGCCACAAGATGAACATTTTTCTTTTATGATTTTCCCAGTTCCGCCACACTCACTGCAAGTTGTCACATTAACCATTTGCCCAAACATTGTGTTTTGAACTCTTTTAACTTGACCCGTTCCATTACAAGCACTGCAAGTTGAAAACTCTTTGCCATTTTTAGCACCAGTTCCCTTGCAATCGTCACAAGATTCAATTCTTGTGATATAAACAGATTTGGTTCCGCCAAGACAGGCTTCTTTGAAAGAAATATTTATTCTAACATTTATATCTTCGCCTTGAGTTTTTGCGTTTGCTCTGTTACCAGATGAGCCAAAACCCGAAAACATATTAAAAATATCTTCAAATCCACCAAAGCCAGAAAATCCTCCGCCAGCATTTCCGCCAAACGATTGTGGCCCATCACTTGACCCAAATTGGTCATAATTTGATTTCTTTTGAGGGTCAGACAAACACTCATATGCTTCATTTATTTCTTTAAATTTTGTTGCTGCGTCTTCGCTTTTGTTCAAATCTGGATGATATTGTTTTGCCAATTTTCTATATGCCGATTTTATCTCTTCGCTACTAGCATTTTTGTCAACCCCTAGGGTTTCATAATAATTTTTTGCCATAATATGTCCTATTCAGTTTTATAATCGCCATCTTTAACATCGATGTTGTCACCAGCATTGTCGCCAGAGTTAGAGTTTGCATTATTGTTTGTTTGATCCCCTGCTCCAGCATTAGCGCCAACATTTTGATATAGTTTGCTAAAAACTTCATTTGAAACTTGTGTTAATTTTTCCAAACTTGCTTTAATTTCATCAATATTGTCACCAGCAAAAACTTTTTTGCTTTCTTCAATTTGAGAATTTAATTTTGTTTTGTCTTCTTCACTAATTTTTTCGCCATTTTCTTTAAGCATTTTTTCAATTTGGAAAACAAAATTATCAGCGTTATTTTTAGTGTCTACAAGTTCTCTACGTTTTTTATCTTCTTCGGCAAATTGTTCTGCTTCTTTAATGGCTTTTTCAATATCTTCTTCTTTTAGGTTAGTTGAAGCCGTGATTGTTATATTTTGTTCTTTGTTTGTGCCAAGGTCTTTTGCAGAAACTTTAACAATACCATTTGCATCAATATCAAATGTAACTTCAATTTGAGGAACTCCACGAGGAGCTGGTGGGATATCAGTTAAACTGAATCTTCCCAAAGTTTTGTTGCCAGAAGCAAATTCTCTTTCGCCTTGCAAAACATGAATGTCAACGCCAGGTTGGTTGTCAACAGCAGTTGAGAATATTTGACTTTTCTTTGTTGGAATTGTGGTGTTTCTTTCAATTAATTTTGTAAACACACCACCAAGAGTTTCAATACCCAAACTTAGTGGAGTTACATCCAAAAGCAACACATCTTTAACTTCTCCAGCCAAAACCCCACCTTGAATTGCAGCACCAATAGCAACACATTCATCAGGATTAATACCTTTGAAAGGTTCCTTTCCCATAAAGTTTTTAACTGTTTCAACAACAGCAGGAATACGAGTTGAACCACCAACTAAAATAACTTTATTAATATCGTCTTTACTTAGTTTTGCATCATTTAACGCTTGAGTCATTTTGTCAATTGTTGATTTAACCAAGTCTTCAGTGATTTGGTCAAATTTTGCTCTTGACAAATCATACTCTAAGTGTTTAGGGCCTGTGCTATCTGCTGTGATATATGGCAAATTAATATTTGTTTTTGTTGAAGCACTTAAATCAATTTTTGCTTTCTCGCTGGCTTCTTTAAGACGTTGCATTGCCATTTTGTCGTTTCTTAAATCAATGTTGTTTTTTGCTTTAAAATCTTCAATCAACAAATCCATGATTCTGTTATCAAAATCATCACCGCCAAGCCTATTATTGCCAGCAGTAGACAAAACTTCAAACACCCCATCGCCTATTTCCAAAATTGAAACATCAAATGTTCCGCCACCAAGGTCATAAACTAAAATTTTTTGATTTTTGTTTTCGCCTTTATCAAGACCATAAGCAAGAGCTGCTGCTGTTGGTTCGTTAATAATTCTTAAAACATTAAGCCCAGCAATTTTACCAGCATCTTTTGTTGCTTGACGTTGACTGTCTGTAAAATATGCAGGAACTGTTATAACTGCATCAGTCACTTTTGAACCTAAATAACTTTCTGCATCTTGTTTTAATTTTTGAAGTATCATTGCAGAAATCTCTTGAGGAGTGTAATCTTTTCCTTGAAGTTTAACTGTATAATTTGTTCCCATTTCTCTTTTTATTGAAAGAACAGTGTTTTCACTGTTTGCAACAGCTTGACGTTTTGCAACTTGACCAACAAGTCTTTCTCCTTCTTTTGTAAAACCAACAACACTTGGGGTTGTTCTGTCCCCTTCCGCGTTTGCAATAACGGTTGGCTTTCCGCCTTCCATAACAGCAACGCAACTATTTGTTGTACCTAAGTCAATACCAATAACTTTTCCCATATCTAATTTAAAATCTCCTTCTTAATTTGTTTATTTATTCAAATAAGTCTTCAAAATATATAATTTTTATGTGTTATTTTAAAAATTATGTCATTTCAATACTTTCAAAACACTTTTGAAAAATGATAGAGCGCTTTACGGTTCCTATTGTTTATAATAACATAAATATTCTATATTTTGATTTTAATATTTGAATATTTATTAATAAAATTGAATACTTATTCAATTTGATTAATCGTAATTATTTTGTGCTAAAAGTGCAAAAGTCTAAATTGTTTTTAGTTTATTTTAAGGCTTTTTTAAGGCATTTTGTTTATTTTCACAACCGAATGTCTAATCACTCGTTCGCCCAGCATGTATCCATCTTGAAAAACTTCCAAAATTTCATCATCTTTTTTTGTTTCATCCCATCCAGTCATAACTGCATTGTGATATCTTGGATTAAAAATTTGGTTATCCGCCTCAATTTTTGTAATATTAAGCGCATTAAGCCCCTCAATAAATTGTTTTTCAACAAGATTTAAACTGTTCAAAAATTCTTCATTTTTAACAAGCATCTTGGCACTTTTAAAACTATCCAAAACTGGAAGTAATTTGTTTATTGCATAAACAACACCATCTTCTTTCACTTTAATCATGTTTGCATCCGTACGCTTGCGATAATTATCAAATTCTGCCTGCAAGCGTTGAAGGGTTTCTTTAAACTCTTCTTCACGACAATCTTCTTTGTGGTCAGATTTTAATTCAATATTTTCACAACCACATTCACATTGTTCATTCTTGAATTTTTGCTCACATTCACAATTGTCTTTATGGTCATAAATTTTATGCTTATGATTTTTTTGACCACCATAAGATTTGCTTTTTACATTTTCATTTTCACAATTATTTTCAAATTGTTTTGTCATCATTTCACCTCGTCATTTTTGTCTTCGTAATTATCATATAAAAAATCTTCATCATGAAAAGTAATATTTTCAAGCCAGTCAGTCACACAATTGTTTTCTACAGGATCAAACTCATAAATATCTTTCATATTTTCCCCATTAATGATAAATTATTATTTTTAGTCTTTCAAATCACAATTGTCACAGTCATCACTTTCACAGTCATAATATGCACAATCATCATCATAATCTTCGTCATATAAACAACTGCAATTGTGCCCGAAAGAACAAGTGTCACAATCTCCAAAGCATCGTGTTTTATCAATCATAAATAAGCCTCCTCAAAATTTAAAATTTTAAAATTTAAGCATAATTATTCATTATCATTTCCGTCGCCACAGCCTTTGCAACTATCGCAATTTCCGTCACATTTCTTTCCCATATAACTCTCCTTTTTTTCTAATCTATCTAAATTTTTCATTTCATCAACAATATATTTAAGCGCACCGGCAATTTTGGCATAATCCATCCTTTCTGGGCCAATAACACCAATTTGTGCAACAGTGCTCCCGTTTATATTGTAGTTTGCTTTAATAACAGAACAAGAATTTAAACCCGAACTTTCATTTTCTTCACCAATTGAGAAAGTAATTTCATCAGAGCACTCTTTTTCAAAAAGCTTATCTAATTTTTTGTTATCTTCCAAAATATCCAAAACTTTTCTTGCATTTTCAATGTTAGAATATTCAGGATTTTGCAAAAGTTTTGTTGCACCTTTCACCGAAAATTCCTTTGCATTTTTTTCGGATAAATCCATCAAACCATCAATCAAAACATTAAATATTCCTTGATATTCTTTAATTTCATCATCCAAACTTAAACCCGAACTTTTCATTGTGTTTATCATGCACAAAATTGTTTTGCCCATAAACTTATTAGTTAAAAAATTGCTTGCATCAACACAACTTTGTTCTGTAACAAATCCTTCAAATTTAACGTTATTACTGATAACCCCTGTTGAAGTTGAAATCAACAAAAGCATAGAACTGTCTATTAGCGGAATTAATTTTATATTTTGAATTATCAAGTTATTAAATCCATTTAATTTAACAACTGTTGGATAGTTCGTAATTTCACTAACAGTTTTTGCAATTTGACTGATAATGTCACCAAGCATATTTGAACGCTGTGAAAACAAATCTTTAATTATGCTTAAATTTTTTTTGCTAAATTTGTTTTCTTTCATAATCGCATCAACATAAATTCTATACGCTTTGCTTGTTGGAACGCGGCCACTTGAAGTGTGAAGTTGCTTTAAAAGCCCCATAGCCTCTAAGGTGTTAAGTTCATTTCTAAGTGTTGCCGTGCTCACATCATGAAGATGATTTGTTTGCACCGATAAACTTGTGATTGGAAGTGCCAAACGAATATAATCTTCAATTGATGAAAACAAAATTTCTTTTCGCCTTTCAGTTAAATTTAAATTCTCCATACATTCCTTTTAATTTTTAGCACTCTGTTTTCAAGACTGCTAGCACTATTATATGCTTAATTTTTAACAAAGTCAACACTTTTGTGCCAATTTTTTAAAATTTTTTGTAAAATTTTTTGTCAAATTTTTTATTAAAAGACAGCAAAAAAAAAGCAAGATATAAATCTTGCCAAATTTTTTATGAATTTAATATTTTTTTA
>CAJMEO010000015.1 GCA_905212505.1 uncultured Christensenella sp. | reverse complement strand
AGGAAAAAATATATAAAAAAGGAATTGTTATGAATATATCGCTTTTAAATGGTGTTTCTGAAATTGTTCAAGCAATAAAAGATTTTTTCTTTGGAATCCTTTATTGGATTTTAAAAGCACTATGCTATGTTGTTGACTTATGCCAAATACTTGTCAAAAAACTTGCTGGGATTGATGTTGATGGATTAATGTTTGGCAATGAAATTGTTAATGGGTCGGAAAGTTCAAGCACTGTTACCGGAGATATTGTTGAAATTTTATTGAGAAGTGACATTGTAAGAAATCTTTTCATTTCACTTTTGGTTTTAGGAATTATTTTGCTTTTGATTGTAACTTTTGTTGGCGTTTGGAAAACTGAATGGGAATTTGGAAAAGAAGGAAACAGTAAAACAAAAATTATAAATGCCTCATTAAAAGCGTTGTTTAATTTTATTGCCGTTCCTGTTGTTGCATTTTTTGGTATTTTTGTTGGTAATGCTTTGCTTCGTGCAATTGATGGCGCAACAAAAGGCGACACAAACAAATCAATAACAAGTTTTGTTTTGAGCTCGGCTTTTTCAGATGCAAGCAGATATACATATAAAAACGAAGGCAACAATGCTATGTGGGTTAATGCAAATTTGCAAGTGGTGTATGCTTTGGATGAAGGGGGAAACAAAAAAATAGATGAAAATGGAAATTTCATCATAGAAGCACAGGGTATTTTAAATTTGTTTAAAGACTCAAAGCAAGATGTTCATGTTGATGAAATTTTGGATGCTTTTCAAAACAATCAAGGCTTAAGCAAAAAAGTCGTTGAAGAAGGCAAATATCGCATTTTTACTTCTGACGGAGAAATTGATGCAAGATACACCGAAGCATTAACATCGGGAGAATTTAAATTCACTTTTGAAGATAACGATTTGGTTTCTATGTTCTTTGATAACAGCAAGATTAATTATGTAATAATCTACATCATTCTAATTTTCATGATAAAGGCGATGTTAACAATCACTTTTGGTTTGGTGAAAAGGTTATATTATATTGTTGTTTTGTTTATCATTTCACCACCAATTGTTGCAATAAGCCCATTAAACGACAAGGCCCTTGGAAGTTGGCGAAGTTTGTTTATTGCCAATGTTTGCAGTGCCTTTGTGACTATTGCATTATATAATATTTTCTTGTCAATATATCCAATTTTTGCAAAGATAAAATTTCCAGGGGTTGGAAGTTTTGTGAACTTCTTTGTTCAACTTCTAATGATTTCTGTTGGGCTTATGACAATAGACGGACTAAGTCAAGAAATTGCAAAATTATTTGGTGTTAAAGAGTTGTATGGAGAATCCACCGACAAAGGCAAAACTTTGTGGAGTGGGGCTTTCAAAACAGCCGGCAGTGGTTTCACTCCTTTCACACTAGGGGCTAAAGCCGTTGGAAAAGGTGTTCAATATGGAACAACTGCAAAATATCTTGGCCTTGGGGCCGCCGCAAAACAAATGGGTGCTGATGTGAAAAACACAGCAACTAAAGTTGCTAATACTGGGCCGATGGCTGATTTTTGGAAAGCAACAAATATTGGCTCTGCTGGTGTTGGATTTAAAAATGCAAAAGAAATAAAAAATAAATTAGGGGTTAAAGATAAATCTCAAAAAATTTCAGAAGCTAAAAATGATGCAGAACAAGCTTTTCTTGGTTATGCCAATAATTTGGGCTTAGACACATCTCTTGGCTCTGCACCTGGAGTTGGGACACTTCAAATGAAAAATAACTATAATAAAATTAAAAACAGTGCAGATGCTAGTTTGAGAGAACAATATTTAAGCATGCAAGAGAAATTGCAAGAGTTAAAAACCAATTCTCCAGACGATAAAAAAGCAATTTATGCTCAAGCACGAAAAATGCGTGATTTTCTAACAAGCAACAATTTGAAACGTGAAGATGTTTTGCGTTATAAAAACGAACAAGAAGCAATTGAAGCTTATGAAAATTACAAGTCTTTAAATCGCAGCACAAAAGCAGTTATCAAAGGTGATAACGGGGTAAAACAATCACAAGGGGCTCAGAAAAAAGCCGAGTCTGCTAAAGAAGCAATGGCGAAACAAGCTGCAATGACAGACGCAAAAAATAAAGTTATCTATGAAGAAATGGTTAAAGCCAACAAAAAAATGGATGAAGCAAAAAAGGCTGCAACAAAACAAGAATCAACTAAAATCTTAAACGAAGCAAAAAAAGATATAGAAGATTTGAGAAAGAAACTGTCTGATATAGGCGATCTTGAAAAAATAGACAAAAAGATAGATAAACTTTTAAGCAAAAAGAAATAAAAAACAAATTCAACCTGAGAATTTTCTTGGGTTGATTTTTTAAATTTGCTTTAAATATTTGTAAAAAGTTTATATTTAGTATAAAATATATTTATAATACTGGATGTTTGCTTTGTTAAACAAAAATTTAAATTAAATATTTTTGCAATTTAACTTACAAACTTAATTTATTTGGGGGAAACATGATTCATAATATTCCAAAAAGAACAAAAGTTAAAATTGAACTTGCTTATGGCTTTAATTTGACCGACTTAATCTTGATGATACTTTTGGCAGCAGGATTAATTTTGCTGATTGTCAGCAACATTCCTTATAAGGTTGTTATTGCCCTAAGTTATGCATCGCTTTCTGTTATGCTTTTTATAAATGTAACAGACGGAGTGAGGTTATATTATTCTGTAATTTTGCTTTTCAAATTTATGGCGTATTCAAAAAAATATTCTTTAAACAAAGAAAAGGGATATAAAGACATTAAACAAATTATCCCTTACGAGCGAATTTATCAAGAAAAATTTGTTGATTTTGGTGGATATTATGCCGAAGTTATAGAAATTAAGCCCTTAGAATTTTTCATGCTTGAAGAAGTAAAGCAAGATATGTTAATTCGAACCTTTTCAGGGGCTCTTTCAAGATTGAACCCCGATCAGGAAGCAAATTTGATTAAAGTTAGAAAACCTATAGTTTTTGACCATTATATTGAAAATGATGAAAGAAAATTTGAAACTTTAAATAATCAATTAGAAAGTGGTGAAGTGACCGAAGAAGAAACTGTTGCAAGATATCAAATTTTTGAATCTCGTATTGATCTTATGACACAAATAAATGATAGCCGAACTTTTGTTGGAGACTTTTTCTATTTTGTTGTGTATGACAAAAATATTCAAGCACTAAATGATGTTTGTGAAGGAATAACAACGCAATTAACAAATAGTGCCATTCCAATTCATGCAAAAATTATTCAAAACAAAGAATTGGCAGTTTTCTTAAAAGCAAATTATACAAGTGATATAGACATTAAAGAAGCCGACAACCTTTCGCAGGAAGGTTTGGTTGAATGGAGTCTTCCAAAAAAAATTCAATTTAAAGCAAATCAAACTTTGATAAATGGAGAAGCAAAAAGAATATTTAACATAACAGATTATCCTCTTCAAGTTCCAAATGCTTGGGGGTATAGTTTATTTGCAATTCCGGGGGCTAGAGTTTCAATGAAAATTAAGCCCATTCAGCGTTTTGATGCTGAAAAAATGTTAGATAAAGCCTTAATGGAAATGGAAACAAAACTTTCGTATTCGGCAAGAGAAAGTAAGCGTATTGAAAATCAAACTCATCTTGAAACTTTAAGAAATTTGCTTGTTCAAATCAAAAACAGCAACGAAAATCTTTTTAGTTGTAATATGTTTATCTCGGTTGACGATTCTCGTAAAAAAGAAGTTCGCTCACAACTTAAACAACAAGGTTTTAGATATTCAGAAATGTTTGGGCGTCAGGTTGATGCTTTCATTTCGTCAAGTTTAACAAGAGTAGATACAATCAAAGAGGGAAGACGAGGAATAAACACAACAAGTTTAGCTGCAATTTTCCCATTTGTTAGTGGCGCGGTTATGGATGATGATGGTTTTTATCTTGGATATAACGAACAATATGGAAATATTTTTGTTGACTTTTTCAGACGAGATTCTGAACGTGTTAACTCTAACATGATGATTATCGGAAAGAGTGGTGGCGGTAAGTCATTTGCAACAAAAACATTGCTTACAAACATGGCTGCGGATAACAGTAAAATCTTTATTCTTGACCCAGAAAAAGAATATGACTTTTTAACAAATAGTTTGAAAGGTCAAATTATCGATGTGGGTTCGGGGCTTCAAGGACGAATTAATCCATTCCATATCACCCCTTCACTTAAAGAAGATGACGATGTTAAAAGTGAAGATGGATATCAAACAACAACGTTAGACGTTCAAGATGACTATAATGCTCACTTACAGTTCTTGGAACAATATTTTAGAGTTATATTTGAAGGTATGGATAGCGATAGTTTTGAAAAAGTTAACAGTTTAGTTATTGAAATGTATAATCGCAAAAATATAACTGCCAAAACAGATTTGACAAAACTTAAACCCGAAGATTTTCCAATTTTTGATGATTTGTATGCTTTGGTTGAAGAAAAACTTAGAACCGAAAAGGACGAATATTTGCTTTCAATATACAAAAAAATTGAAATTTATGTTCAAAAATTTGCAACTGGTGGAAGAAATGCTAACATTTGGAATGGGCCAACAACGTTAGAAACAAAAGAAAACTTTGTTGTTTTTGCTTTTAGAAGTTTGCTTGCAAACCGTAATATGGTTCTTGCAAATGCTCAGATGTTATTAGTTATCCGTTATTTAAACAATGAAATTATTAGAAATAAAGAATTTAACAAAATTCACAATTTTGGTGAAAATGACCCTAACAGAAGAAAAATCATCATTGCAATTGATGAAGCACACACATTTATTGACCAAAAATATCCAATAGCGCTTGACTTTATGGAATTGCTTGCAAAAAGAATAAGAAAATATGACGGAATGCAAATTATTATCACACAAAACATTAAAGACTTTGTTGGAAGCCAAGAAATTGCAAAACAATCAACTGCAATTATTAATGCCAGCCAATATTCAATGATATTTGGTTTGGCGGCAAATGATATGAATGACTTAGTTGACTTGTATCGTAATGCTGGTGGTATTAATGATGATGAAAAAAATGCAATTGCAACTGCTGCTCGTGGTGAAGCATTCTTAATTACAAGCCCAACTTCAAGAACACGTGTTCACATTGAAGCACTTGATGCAATCAGAATGATGTTTGATGAAAAATTCTATGCAAAACGCAAGTTCTAAAAAATTTTAATTTACCTATTGAAATAATAAAAGTTTAGTGATATAATATCACAAAAGGATAGGGGAAATGAAAAATAAAGAATTAAAAAATGAAAAAAAAGATAGAAAAAAAGTTATTAAAAATTCAGAAGTAAGAGTTATTTCTGATAAGAACTATATGTATAAGGGGTTCAAAACTGACAAAAATTACAGTATTTTTTCAACACTTGACATTTTGAACAAAAACAATGATTTATTTAAATTCACAAAAAACACAATTGCAACAACATTAAAAACAATTTTTACTGTGCAAGAAATTAAGGAGATTGTTGAAAAAACAAATTGTGTGAATTTTGAAGATTTGGCAAAAAAAGTTTATAAATCTTTAAAAGGGAAGGGCGACGATGCAAACATTGAAGTTGTTGCATCAAGTGTTTCTGAGTTTCTTGAAAAAGTTCATTCAAACACAGCAACAACTGATGAAGATAAGAACTTTGATTCTAAATATCAAACTTCTACTGTTGAAAAACGTGCTAGTGGCCCACATAACCTTGTAAATCAAGTTTCAACAGTTTATGGTGAAAATAGATATATTGCAGAAGACTTGAAACTTGAAACTTCAACAATGGGTCCGCTTTTTGTTAAGTTTGAGTCAGATAACGAAGCAATTCAAAAAATTTCAGAAATTAAAGACCATATTAACAATGTTTATGGATATAACATAAGTTATTCTACAAAGAAAAATCCAGTAAATTTGTTTAAAAAAACACTAAAACCAACCAAATATTTAGGGAAAATGGACACTTGTGTTAGCATGCTTTATTCTGTCGCTCAAAAATTAACCGGAAGCAAAAAGGTTAAACTTAGCGTGGCAAAAAAGATGCTAAGCAAAGAAGAACACAATGATTATCTAAACAGCAAGAAATATGAAGACCAATCTGTTAAAAAAATCTTTAACTATCAAAAGGACATTATTAAAGATGTTGTTGACACATTAACCACAATCTTTATGGCAAGATTTGTTTTCGATGCAAAATATTTTTCTCAAATTGAAAGAGATTTAACCGAACAAGCTTGTGCAAAAATGAAAACTTTAAGAATTAGTAGTGACCCTGATGAAGATTATTGGATTAATCAATTGATTGAAGACAGACTAAAAGTTAATGTTTCTCAAATATTAACGGCTAACAACATAACAAGTGCAGAGCAATTGCTTAAAATTTATAATAAAAATGGCACTGTTATTGTTAATCCTGAAAATGTTACTTGCCTTGAAGATTTAGTTTTTGCGCTTCAATATAGCTCGGAAAATTTTGCAGACAATAAAAAATTGGATAACTTGATTGAACCTAACGTTCAATTGTCTAAACCGGTTTTGAAAAATGCTGAAGAAAAAGTTGAAAAACAAAAATCAAAAAAATATATTGATGAAGTTATCAGAAAAAGTGATACATATAAAAAATATTTTGAAATGTATCTTAATAGATTAAAAGAATTAGATGTTGATTTTTCTGATAGTGAAGTTAAAGAAAAAATTGATGAAATTAAGTCTAATATTGATAAAAATCTAGAGGAGCTTGAATCTCTTCCAAAAGAAATTGTTTTAGATGAAGAAAACAAAGATAAAGTGACAAAAATTGTTGCAAAAAGTGATGCGATTGAAGATGTTTTAGAAAAAGCGCTAGAAGATGAGGCTCAAAAACTTGAAACTTTAAATGAAAACTCAGAAGCAAATTTTGTTGAACTATACAGCCAAGAAGCAGAAAAAAATAATGCAGCAGAAGGGCAACTTGCAATGGCAGATGTTTTGGGAATTGACACAAAACAAGAAAGTGAACCTGAACAAATCACTATTGAAGAAATTTTAAACCGAGGCAATGCTCAAGACGCCGAAGAGATTAGCGATGAAGGCGCAAATGAAGTTGCAAACAATGAAGAAGTTGTTGAAAATTTAAACACTGAAGTAGAAAAAACAGAAGAAATTAGAGATGAAAATAAAAATCAAGTTGTGTTTAAAACAAATAAAATTTTGCAAGATTATTCTGATGAAGATGTTAAGAATAAAATCACAAAATATTTAAATAAACTTGTTTATGGTGAAAATGGTAAAGTTGGTGTTGTTGGAGAACTTTTAAATTATCGTTTTATTAACAAATCAACAAAGAAAACAACCTATGCAAGTGACAACGAACGTTTAGATGATAAAGATTTGAACAAAGCAAATAAAATCAGAGATGAAAAAGTTAAAGAAGTTATTGAAGCAGTGTCAAACCGAACATATAAATATTATTCAAACTTTAAAAATGTTTTAAAAGATTTAACTATTCCAAAGTTATGCAATTATTCAGCAAGAGAGAGTTTGAATATTGACGATGCTGAAACGTTTACAAAACGTGATTTGAAAAAATTCTTAAGTGTTTTCATCACTAAACTTGTTAATGAAGAACTTAAACAATATAATATAGAACTTTACACCGGTAAAAAAACATATAAGAAATTTGTTGATGCCCCTTGTGAAGGAATGGAGGTTAAATAATATGTCAGAAAATATAGAAACCGATTCAGCAGTTTGTGCATTAATTTACAAAGCGATTCGAGACACTGAAACGAAATCTTCAAAAGTTAATTATTCAACAGTTCAAAACATGCTTAATCTTTACAGACAAAGTTGTGAAGGAGTGAAAGATATCAGTTCGTTAGTTGTTGACATTAACAGTGCAATTGATGTGTTAGGGCAATTCAAAAATAGTGATTATACAATTGAAGAAGTTAAAAAAATTACAAAAGACAGCATTGACCCTTCAAGTGTAAAATTGGTTGAAGATCAACTTAAAAACGAAAGAACATTTTAATAATAAAAAAAGGACACTAGCAAAACTTTAAGTTTGTTAGTGTTTTTTGTTACATAAAATTAAGAAAATTCACTTTTTATATAGTGAAATAATTATTTTTTGATAAATATTTTATCGCTTTGATGTTTTAATTATAAAAATACTGATGTGTTTCTTTATAATAAATTTTAGTTATTTGTTATTAAACAAATTTATTCGGTTCATAACTTCTTTTTTCATGCAATCAATTGCGGGAATAAGATAGTCGCGTGGTGAATATATTTTTTCGTCTATTAGGGCTTTTCTTATTCCAGTTGTAAAGGCAATACGCAAATCAGTGTCAACATTAATTTTACAAATTCCATTTTTAATTGCGCTTAGAACAGAATTATCATCAACACCTTTTGCATCCAACAGATTTCCGCCATAGAGCTTAAAATCTTCAACCAAATCTTTGCTCACTGAACTTGCCCCATGCAAAACAAGCGGGAAATTGTTAGTTTCTGAGCGGATTTGTTTTAAAAGTTCAATTTGAAGTTTACTTTCGCCTTTAAATTTGTAAGCTCCATGACTTGTGCCAATAGAAACTGCTAAACTGTCAACGTTTGTATTATTTATGAATTCTTTGGCCTGTTGTGGAGAAGTTAAAATGCTGTCTAAACTTTCTGTGTTATCTTCAATGCCTTCAATTTTTCCAATTTCAGCTTCAACACTAACATTAAATTTGTGTGCATAATTCACAACTTTTCTTGTTAATTCCACATTATCTTTAAATGGTAATTTACTTCCATCAATCATAACCGAAGTGTATCCAGCATCAATACATTTTTTGCAAATTTCAAAACTTTTGCCATGGTCAAGGTGCAAAACAAAATTCAAGTTTTCATCTTGAACTTCGTTTTTAACCATATTAACGATGTTTTTAATGCCCAAAAATTCAATTGCGCTTTCGCTTGTAGACAAAAAACAACCTGTGTTTGTTTCAACACATGCTTTAACAATTGCTTTTAGTTGTTCAAGATTTGTAAAATTAAAAGCGCCAACTGCACAATTATTTTGTTTTGCATTTTGTAATAATCTTATTCCATTTACTAGGCTCATAATAAATTTCCTTTTATTTATTATATAAAAAATTATGCTTTTTTAAAAACAAATTAAACTAAATATGCTATAAATTTTTAAATT
>CAJMEO010000014.1 GCA_905212505.1 uncultured Christensenella sp. | reverse complement strand
TATAGACTTAACAGAAAATACAGTTATGTTTAAACCCTTTTGAAACCTTTTATAAGCGTGAAAATAAGAAATAATATTGGCAGACTTATTATTACAACAATAACTGATTGAGTTTTGATGTTTAGATTTAATATTTCATTTATATTGTTTGCTTTTGAGTGTTCTGTTGAAATTTCTTTGCATGGCGAAATGGGCGAAAGGTTATAGGTGTAACTTGAATGAATATAACCAAAGATTTTACCATTTTCTGTCTCTACACTTGAATAATACCATACGTCGCCACTATTTGATTGAATTTGGTCAGCAAAGATTTTACCATAATAAGTAATAGTTTGGTCCTTTATTAGTTTTAAAATTTGATTTTTTTCGTTATTTTTTGGTTCATTGTAGAGAAAACAGTCTTTTGCAATGTTGAAAGTGATGTTGTCAAGATAAGGGTTTTGAATTTGTTCGTTAACGATAGCAATGTTTTCAGCTTTTACATATCCCTTTATATCTTTATATTCTACATAATAAAAATCATCTTGAACTTTGTTAAGAATTTTTACGAAATAACTTTCTTCAAGCAAAAAATATATGCTTGAAGGGTCTTCAAACTTTACACTCATTTTTAAAAGATTTGCGTTGTTTGAAATTATTCTTCCATATAAAAATTCTTCTTTTGATGCCGTTTGTGTGATAAATTCTTCACCAAAACTATGCAATAAAAATGAAGAGATAAAAACAAATAGCAAACAACATAAAATGAAAATATGCTTTTTCAAATTTAACCTCAAAATATTATACGATTACTAACTATATTTTATACAATTTTAAAATTTTCAAACGGAGAAAAAATGCGACAATTACTTAGAAACTTAAATTTAATTAATAACGAAATTTTAAGACGAAAAAATAATGATAAACTTAAAAGATATAATAAGGGTGAAGTTGTTCATGAAAAGCAAGTTTTGTTTCATAAATGTGCCAAAAAAAACCGCTGGGTTTTTGGAGGAAATCGAACCGGAAAAACCGAATGTGGGGCTGTTGAGGTTTTGTTTATTGCAAGAGGAATTCATCCGTATAAAAAAAATAAGCCAAACACTTCAGGGTGGGTTGTGAGTTTGTCAAGCCAAGTTCAAAGAGATGTTGCTCAAAGCAAAATTTTGAGTTATTTAAACCCGGATTGGATTGAAGATATTGTTATGCTGAGCGGAAGAAAAGATAGTTTAAATTCAGGCATTATTGACAAAATTTTGATTAAAAATGTTTTTGGTGGAATTAGCACAATTGGATTTAAAAGTTGTGACCAAGGCAGAGAAAAATTTCAGGGCACTAGTTTAGACTATGTGTGGTTTGATGAAGAACCCCCTTATGATATTTATCTTGAATGTAAGATGCGTGTTATTGACAAATGTGGCGAAATTTTTGGCACAATGACCCCTTTAAAGGGTTTGACTTGGGTTTATGACACAATTTATTTGAATGAAAATCAAGATGATGAAGTTTGGTGTGAATTTTTAAGTTGGGAAGATAACCCTTTTTTGGATAAAAAAGAAATTGACGCATTAAAAAAAACCTTAAGTTGTGACGAGCTTGAAACAAGATGTTATGGGAAATTTAATTTTAATGGTGGGCTTGTTTATAATAACTTTAGTGAACAATTTAATGTGATTGAACCCTTTGATGTTCCGAAAGAGTGGTTTGACAATGTTAGCATTGACCCCGGATTTAGAAATCCGCTGTCTTGCCACTTTTATGCTGTTGATTTTGACGGAAATATTTATGTTATTGCCGAACATTATGAGGCGGGCAAAGACATGGAACATCACAGCAAAAAAATACTTGAAATTGCAGATCATTTGGGTTGGCCCAGACTTAGTAACGGAAAACTTTCGGCTTTGATTGACAGCGCGGCAAATCAAACCACGCTTGCAAGTTCTAAAAGCGTTGCAAGTTTGTTTTTAGATTATGGAATTTGTGTTAATACAAATGTGAACAAAGATTTGTTTAGTGGAATAAGCCGAGTTAAGAATTTGATTTGTAATTGTGAGGGAGAGCGTAAACTTTTTATCTTTAAAAATTGTGTGAACATGATAAGAGAAATTAAAAGCTATTTTTGGGGAAAGGGCGACAGCCCTATTAAAAAAGATGACCATGCTTTGGACGAACTTAGATATTATGTTATGACAAAGCCTGAAAATCATTTTGTTAAACCTGTAAGTTTCATACAAAAAGATAAAGAAAGATTATTTAGAAAGGCAAAAAATGAAAGATATGGAAAAAGAATTTGAATATAACAAAAAATTAAACAAAGCTTTGATAAAGCGTGCTCTTGGTTATTTGAATAAGGAGGTGACCGAAGAGTTTTGCAAAGAAGAAGAAGGGAAAATGGTGCTTACAAAAAGAAAAGTTACTAAAAAAAATGTGCCTCCCGATATTTGTGCGGTTAAAGTTTTGCTTGAAATGTATGGTGAAAATAAAGACTTAGATTTTAGTAATATGTCTGATGAAGAATTATTGATTGAACGAGATAAATTGATTGAAAAACTTAAACAAAATGATGAAATTTAAAGGAAGGGAAAAATGAAAAATAAAGTGACAAAAAAAGTTATTGACAAATATAAAGAAAATTTGGTGAAAGAAACTATTGAAGATTTTAAAAACAGACAAATGGAAAGAAAACCCATTGAAGCACAATGGCTTTTAAATTTAAACTTTTTGTTTGGTAATCAATATTGTGGAATTAATAACTATGATGTTGAAGATTATGAAAAACACTTTTATTGGCAAGAAAGAGAAGTTTATAATCACATTGCTTCTATCGTTGAAAGCCGAATTGCAAAACTAGGGCAAATTAGACCTGCGATGAGCGTTGTTCCTGCAACAAATAGTGAAGAAGATATTTCAACTGCAAAAATTTCTAAAAACCTGATTAATTGTGTTTATCATAAACTTAATATTAGTGACAAAATTGTGAGTTGCACCAATTATAGTGAAGTGTGCGGAACGGGGTTTTATAAGGTGACGTGGAATGCTAATAAGGGCAAAAAACTTGCAAGTATTAACGGCGAAGATGTTTTTGAGGGAGATGTTGATGTTGAGGTTGTTTCTCCGTTTGAAATTTTTCCCGATAGCACAAGTTATGACAATGTTGATGATTGTATGAGCATTATTCATGCGAAAAGTTATCACAGAGATGTTGTTAAACAAATTTGGGGCATTGATGAAATTGGCTGTGATATTGATGTGTTTAATTTAGACCAAGTGTCTAATGCTGGCGGATATGGATTTTTTGCAAGTTCTTCTAAAATGAAATCAGCGCCAAAACATGACCAAGTTCTTGTTCTTGAAAAGTATGTTGCACCAACAGTTGATTATCCACTGGGGAGATTGATTATTGTTGCGGGCAACACTTTGGTTTATGACGGCGATCTTCCGTTTGTGAACAGAGAAGATGGAAAAAGAGGTTTTCCGTTTATTAAGCAAGCTTCTTTAAAACGCCCGGGGTGTTTTTTTGGAACAAGCATAATTGAAAGGATTATTCCTGTTCAAAGAAGTTATAATGCCGTTAAAAATCGAAAGCATGAATATTTGAACAGACTTTCGATGGGAATTTTAACTGTTGAAGATGGTTCGGTTGATTGTGACAATCTTGAAGAAGAGGGGTTGTGTCCAGGAAAAGTTTTGGTTTATAGGCAGGGAAGTAATGCTCCTAAAATTATGGATAATGGAAATATTCCTTCTGACTTTAAAGAAGAAGAACAAAAACTTTTGGATGAATTTACGCAAATTAGTGGAATTTCTGACCTTATGATTAACAATCTTAACATAAGCAATTTGTCGGGAGTGTCTCTTGAGCTTTTGTTAGAACAAGATAGCAACAGACTTAATATTACGTCTGACCAAATTAAGTTTGCAATTAAAGATATTGCTTCAAATATTTTAAGACTTTACAAACAGTTTGTTAATTCAACAAGAATTGCAAAAGTTATTGGAAAAGACGGAAGCATTGATATGTTTTATTTTGGGAAAAGTGATATTTCTAGTGACGACATTGTTTTTCAAACCGAAAATGAAATTGGTGAAACAAAAGCACAAAAACGTAGTTTGATTTTTGAACTTTTGGAAAAGGGACTTCTTCAAAATGAAGATGGGAAATTGACAACACGAATTAAAGCTAAAACCTTAGAGATGTTGGGGTTTGGAATGTGGGATAGTCAATATGACTTAGAAGAACTTCACATGAAAAAGGCTGGAAAAGAAAATCTTACACTTGTTAAAGACAAGAATTTGCAACAACCTCTTGTTATTGACAACCATAAATTGCATATTGATGAACATATTGCATTTATGCTTGGCGAAGAATATATCAAAAACGAAAAACTTTCACCTGAAATTAAAGATATTATGCTTGACCATATTAAAAAGCACAAAGAATATTTGTTAGATGAGAAAAAAGAATTAAAGGAGAATTAATTTATGATTGAAAAAAATGAAGAACAACTGGAAAACAATGATGTTAACCTTGAAGCAGTTGAGCAAAATGATAAAAATATTGAAACGGACAAAAATTTGGTTTCTGGCTCTTCAAAATTTAAAAGCACTGAAGAACTTTTGAAAGCTTATGAAAATTTGGAAAAAGAATTTACAAAAAAGTGCCAAAAGTTGAGTGCAATATCTTGCGACAATAAAACTGAAAAAGAAAATAAAAATGATGAAGTTTTACCGCAATATAAAAAAGAAGATTGGCTGAAAAAAACTAGCGTGTTTTTGGCCGAAAATGAAAACGCTAAAAATTATGTTAAACAAATTGCTGAAATTTTGATTAATGATGAGGAATTGGCAAAAAAAGAAGATGCTTTGGAACTTGCTTACTCTAGGGTTTTAAAAGAAAATTTTGTTACCAAAGAACAATTGGCTTGTGATGAAGAATTCTTGAATGAATTTGTTTATAAAAATGAAAAAATTAAAAATAAAATTATTGAAGAATATTTATTAAATTTACAAAGTGGAAAAAATGTGCCTTTAATTGCAAACAATGTTGGATGCTTTAGTGTTTCTAGCCCAAAATTTAGGGCAAAAGACATTAGTGAAGCAGGAAAATTTGCGATGCACATTTTGAAAAAATAAGGAGAATATATGGTTACTATTGAAAATGCACAAAATGCATTAAAAGATGCTTATCTTGATGTTGTGAGTGAATCTTTAAATATAAAATCTAACCCATTTCTTGCAAAAATAAATCAAACTACAAACGATGTTTGGGGAAAAGAAATTATTAAACTTACAAGTTTTGGTGTTAATGGTGGTGTTGGGGCAGGAACTGAAACTGGGGTTCTTCCAACAAGCGCTGGAACAAATTATGTTAAATTTGTGTCTAGTTTAAAAAACCTTTATGGTGTGATTGAAATTTCTGATAAAGCAATTAGAGCGAGCGAAAATAACGCCGGCACTTTTGTTAATTTGCTTAATGCCGAAATGGAAAGTTTAATTAAATCATCAAATTTTAACTTTTCAAGAATGTTATTTGGAAACGGCACTGGAAAATTGGCAAATGTTTTGGAAATTTCTTCTAATTGTCTTACTGTGGATAGTGTTAAAAACTTAATGGAAGGTCAAATTATTGAACTTTATAAAGTTGGCAACACTGCTTCAAGTTTAACTGCAAGAATTACACAAGTTGACAGAGGGGCTAAAAAAGTTTATTTGAGTGAAACATCTTCTATTGCTATTGGCGAAGAAGAAAGTTATTATATCACTTTACAAAATAGTAAAGACCAAGAAATTACTGGCATTGGCGCTTTGTTTGACAGTGATATCACTTCACTATATGGTGTTTCTAAAGCAAACTATAGTTGGATGAACCCTGTTAGCAAAACGGCTTTAAGTGGAACACTTACTGAAGATTTAATGCAAAATTGTATTGATGACATTGATGAAATTAGCGGGAGTGTTGTTGATTATATTACTTGTGCTAATGACGTTAAAAGAATTTATCAAAAATTATTAACCGCAACAAGATCTAATATTGATGTTATGGACCTTCAAGGAGGTTTTAAGGCTTTATCTTATAATGGAATTCCTGTTGTTTCTGACAGATTTATTGAAGATGGCAATATGTATTTGCTTTCTACAAAAGATTTTGCATTGCATCAACTTTGCGATTGGCGTTGGCTTGAAGATGAGGGTGGAAGAATAATCAGACAAAAACCTGGATATCCTGCCTACACTGCAACTTTGGTTAAATACGCCGATTTAATTTGCTCTAAACCTTGTGGCCAAGCAAAAATTAGTGGAATAACAAAATAATTTGTTTGTTTTGAGACTTTTGATGTGCTGGCGTTCTAAGCCAGCAATTTCAAAGGCCAGGAGAAAGTATGAACGAAATTAAAAATGATTTATTTGATATTGTTAAAAAAATTAAAGAAATTAATCCCCGCTATAGGGTTTTTAGAAATATTGTTAAGCATAGATATGAAATTTATTTTCAAAATGGTGTTAATTTGACACTTGAACTTGTTGTGCCTTTTGACAAACTTGACTATAGAACGATTAATTTGATTAATAAAACAAAGGTTGAAAATGCTGATGAAATTTTTGACGAAATTGAAAAATCTAATGAAAAGTTAATTGAGAGGGAAATATGAAATTAAGAGATGTTTTAAAACTTTCGGCAACTATGCTATCGCTTGATGAAATTTTGGATGGAAGCAAAATTTATGATGAAACTTTTGACTGCTCAAAAGATTATACTAAACCTAGTGAAGAAACAACAAAAACAAGTGAAGAAAAAACGCTTGAACTTTTGGTTAGGTGCTTCAATCTTGTTTATCAAGAAATTGCAACTGATTATATTCAACTGGCGGTGTGTGAAGATATTACAATTTCTGACGGAAATTTTAATTTAAACTCACTTGACAATAAATTTTATAAACTTATTAAACTTGTTGACCAAAATGGTTTTGATAAAAAATGTGAAATTTATGATGATGTTTTGTATGCAAAAAACGGAAATTATAAAATAATTTATTGTTATATTCCGACCTTTGCTTTGCTTAATTCTGACTTGTGTGATTTTAATGGAAAAATTACTGACAGACTTTTTGCCTTGGGAGTTTGTAAGGAATATTGCTATATTTGTTCTAGATTTAATGAAAGCAATGCCTATAAAAACAAATTTGAAGATAGTTTGAAGGCTTGTGATAAATCTAAAAAGAATATTGTTTTGCCAAAAAGAAGGTGGTTTTGATGTTTGATAAGAAAAGGAATTCAAAACCCTCAATAGAAAGTGTTACAATAAAAATTGACGACTTTTCTAGGGGGCTAAATTTTGACAAAGAGCAAAATGTTTTGGACCCAAGTTATTGCGTGAGTGTTTATAACTTTGCTTGCAACAAAGGGGTTTTGACCGAAGGATATGGGCTTAAAAATCTTGTTTGCCCAAACTATAATAATAATCAGTTGAATGTTATGGAACAAGAAGATGACATTCCTTGGGTTGATTTAAAAAACGTTTGGTTTTTTAAGATGTATGACAAAAATAATGATGGAAGAGTTGATAAGTTATTATTTTATGGGAGCGACCAAAATATTTATTATTCAAGAATAATCACAGAAGTGCCAATTATTACAAAATATTATGAGGGTGAGTTTAACTTTCAACCAACATTTTTTTATAACATTAAAAGCAACGGGGTTGACTATAACCTTTTTGGAGCAGAAAAACTTGGAGTTTATAAAATTGATGGCATTTATGATGCTGTTAAACTTACAAATTTCCCCAACCTTAACAGTATGTGTGAAGACAAAAACAAATTGTTTGGAAGTGGCTATGGAGAAAGAAACGTTGTTTATTATCATTTAAACACCGACTTTGACACATGGACGACTGTTGAGGATGAAAATAATGGCAAAATTGAGATGAATGACGATAGGGGTAAAATTAACAAAGTCATATCTTTTTTGGGATATGTATTTGCAATTCGTGATTATGGGATTTCAAAAATTGTTAATTATGAAAATAAAAAAATCTTTGATGTTGTTCACCTAAATTTGTCGGGTAGCAGAATATTTGAGAACACTGTTTCAATTTGCGGAGATAAAATGTTAATGCTTACAAAAGATGGGCTTTGCAGTTTTAATGGCGTTACAAACAAAATTTTATCCCTAAGCTTTAATGAAATGCTTAAAGGGGTTGAAAATGATAATGCTATTGGCGTGTTTCATTCTGGGAAATACTATTTGGCTTGCAGGCTTAATTTTTTGGATGATAGTGCTGTTGGCTGTGAAAGTGACAGTGAATTTAAAAATAATGCTTTGATTGTTTTGGATGTTGAAAACTTAGATTTTGAAATTTTGAGAGGCATTGACATTGCAAGCATGTGTTCAATTAAACTAAACTCTATGGATAAAATCGCTATTATTTTGAATAGTCAAGAAACAAAAAGGGTTTTTGAACTTGAAAGAAATGGAAAATTTTTTGATAGTTTTTCAAAAAAGGTTTGGATTTCGCCATTAACAGACCTTGGATATTCTGATAAAATTAAATTTGTTAGAGATTTTACAGTGCTTTCTAAGTTTGATGCCAAAATTACGATTTTCACTGAAAAAGAAAGTAAATCGTTTTCGATTTTGGGGCAAAAAACTCTTAACAAGATTAGGGTTAACCTGAAAGGTAAACAAATTGGTGTTAAGATTGAAAGCGTAGTGGATAAAGCGTATATTGGAAATTTAAAAATTAATATTGACTTGATTGACTATGGTTTTAATGGATAAAAAAAGTGTTTCTAAAAAACTTGGTGAAAAATATTATGCTGAACTTAAACAGGAGAGGGATTTTATGCAAGATGAACTTAAAAATTTGATTGAAAGTTTTTCAATATTTGATGAAAATAATAATTCAAAAAATATTGAAGTGCTTGAAAATGAAAGAAATCAGGCTTTTCAAAATCTTGACATTGAAAAAATTAAAACTTTAAATTTGAAGATTGACAATATCAAAAAAAGCGAGTGATTATGTGGGAACAAATAGTTAACTTGGCAATCCAAAATGGGCTTTTCGCTGTTTTGTTTTTAGGCTTATTGATTTTTCAATTGAAAGATAGTTCAAAACGAGAGAAAAAATATCAACAAACTATTGAAAGTTTGAATAGACATCTTGATATTGTTGAAGATATTGAAAAAAGTGTTGAAGAAATTAAAAACGAAGTGAAAAGTTCAAAAAAACGGGCGAATAAAACAAAAGTGATTTAGGGAATTGATATGAAAAAATTTTTAAA
>CAJMEO010000013.1 GCA_905212505.1 uncultured Christensenella sp. | reverse complement strand
CCGCCACTCTTACAAAACCGTATTTCATATTATACCTATTATTATATATACCTGCAAAATTAATCATTCTTTCCCGATTTATACCTCTAAATAAAAAAAATAAAAAAACATAAAAATTATAATCTTTTAAACGCAAAAAGATATGATGTTGACCTTAAAACTGGGCTTTCAACCGAACAAGTTCAAGAACGAATTGAAAACGGATATGTTAATTATTATGAAACAAACAACACCAAAACTTACAAAAGCATATTTTTTTCAAACATATTCACTTTTTTCAATTTGTTATGTTTTTTGATTGCTCTTGCATTGATTCTTGTTGGCTCGTTTAATAATTTATTTTTTGCAGTAATTTTTTTGGCAAATATGACAATTGGGATTATTCAAGAAATTAAGGCAAAAAAAACTGTTGAAAAAATAAGTCTAGTTACTTCGCCAACGGCAAAAGTGATAAGGGAAGGGAAAAAGCAAGAAATTCGAACAAATGAAGTTGCTTTGGATGATATATTAATTTATGAGTTTGGAAATCAAATTTGCACGGACAGCATAATTCTAAAAGGCGAAATTGAAGTTAATGAAAGTTTGCTTACGGGAGAAAGCATTTCGGTTAAAAAGAAAAAAGGTGATTTGATTTTGGCGGGAAGTTTTGTTACAAGCGGAAGTTGTTATGCAAAAGCTGAAAAGGTTGCCGAAGAAAATTACACAAGCAAATTAACTTTAAAAGCAAAAAAATATTCAAAACCAAAAAGTGAACTTCTTTCAAGTTTAAAAATGATTATAAAAATCATTGGAATTTTGATTATTCCTCTTGGGGTTGCAATTTTTTTGAATAACAGAGCAGTTATTGGAAATGATATAAAACTTTTGGTTACTAAATCTGCTGGTTCTGTTATTGGCATGATACCTGCTGGGCTATTTTTGCTTACCAGTTTAGCACTGGCAGTGGGGGTTATAAAACTTGCAAAAAAGAAAACTTTGGTTCAAGATTTATACGGAATTGAAATGTTAAGCAGGGCTAGTGTTTTGTGCTTAGACAAAACAGGAACAATCACTGATGGCACAATGATGGTCAAACAAATCAAAATGTTAAAAAAACAAGATGATTTTAATAAAATTTTAAGTTCAATGCTTGCAAACATGAAAACTCAAAACCAAACATTTAATGCATTAAAAAACTATTTTGGAGAAGAAAAGGTTTTTGATTGCGATAAGGTTTTTGAATTTAATTCGGCAAAAAAATTTAGTGCTGCTAGTTTTAAAAACGGAAAATCTTATTTATTAGGCGCTCCAGAATTTATTATCAAACATAAAGATAAAAAAATAACAAATTTGGTTAACAGCTATGCAAAAGAAGGTTACAGAGTTTTAATATTGTGCGAAACTGAAGAAAAAATAGACAAAAATAGTCTTCCAAAAAACCTAACCCCAATTTGCCTGATTATGCTTGATGAAAGAATAAGAAAAGAAGCAAAAGAAACAATTTCATGGTTTAATGCAAATGGTGTTCAAATCAAAATAATTAGTGGTGATAACCCCCTAACTGTAAGTGAAATAAGCAAAAAAGTTGGCGTTGTTGGGGCAGAAAAATATATAAGTTTGGAAGGAATGACAAACCAACAAGTTATGGAAATAGCAGGAGAATATAACATCTTTGGAAGAGTTAGCCCCGAACAAAAACAAATACTTGTTAAAGCACTTAAAACCATGGGGCACAATGTTGCAATGACGGGCGATGGGGTTAATGACATATTGGCATTAAAAGAAGCCGATTGTTCAATTTCGGTTGCGTCTGGAAGTGAAGCAGCAAGAAATGTTAGTCATTTGGTTTTGTTAGATTCTAATTTTTTAAATCTTCCAGCAGTTGTGGGCGAAGGAAGAAGGGTTGTTAATAATATTGTTAATTCTGCAAGTTTATTTTTAATGAAAACATTTTTTACATTTGTGTTAACAATATTTTGTTTAATAATGAATATAAATTACCCATTCACTCCAAATCAAATTATATTGCTTGAAATGTTCACAATAGGAATTCCTTCATTCTTTTTGGCACTTCAACCAAATCAAGAAAAAATTAAAGGAAAGTTTATAAACAAAGTGGCACTAAAAAGTGTTTGTTATGGATTAATTTTGTTTGCGACATTCTTGGCATGCTTTATATTTGATAGATATCTTGGAACAAATTGTTATGAAACTTTAGCATCTCTTTCTATAACATTTGTTGGACTTATGATTTTATTAAAAATTTGCACTCCATTAAATTTATTCAGAACGATTTTGTTTTTGGGAATGGTGGCTTTAACTTCTTTTGCTTTGTTAATTTTGCCTTATGATTCATTTTTCTCATTTGTCCCAATCACAGTCACGCATAAAATCTTCATAACCATGCTAACTTTTTTAAGTTTTATGGTGCTTTATTTGCCTTTAATATTTAAACAAAAAAATCTTAAAAAACCCTTTATTTTTTCATTTTGTTATGATATAATTTATGGTTTTTAAAAGGAAGAAGATATATATGATAAATGAAAAATTAAGAAATATTGCAATTATTGCGCACGTTGACCATGGGAAAACGAGTTTAGTTAATGAAATGCTAAAACAAGGTGGGGTTTTCAGAGAAAATCAAGAAGTTCAAGATAGGGTTATGGATAGTAATGCCCTAGAGCGTGAGAGAGGAATTACAATTCTTGCAAAAAATGCTGCATGCAAATTTAAAGATTACAAAATTAATATCATCGACACTCCTGGGCACGCTGATTTTGGCGGAGAGGTTGAAAGAATTCTTAAAATGGTTGATGGTGTTTTGCTTGTTGTTGATAGTTTTGAAGGTCCTATGCCTCAAACACGATTTGTTCTTCAAAAAGCTTTAGAATTAAATCATAAAGTTATTGTTGTTATAAACAAAATTGACAGACCTGATGCACGAGTTAAAGAAGTTATTGATGAAGTTTTAGAACTTCTTTTAGACCTAGACGCAAATGAAGAACAACTTGACAGCCCATTTGTTTTTTGCAGTGCTAGATACGGTTTTGCAAGTTTAAATCCAGATGAAAAAGGCGAAAACTTTTTGCCTCTTCTTCAAAAAATTATTGATTATATTCCAGCGCCACAAGGTGATGAAACACAACCTTTTCAAATGTTGGTTTCTTCAACCGAAAGTTCAGATTATGTTGGAAAAATGGCAATTGGGAAAGTTACAAGCGGAAGCGTTAAGTTAAATCAAAATATAACCATCACAAATTATCATAATGAAAAGCCAAATGAAAATGCAAAAGTAACTGCAATTTATCAGTTCGAAGGGTTAAAAAAAGTTCCAACAACTGAAGCGACAGTAGGAGATATTGTTTGCATTGCTGGTTCTCCAAATGTTAGAATCGGAGACACTTTGTGTGATAGCAGCAAAGTTGAAGCGTTGCCTTTTGTTAAAATAAGCGAACCAAGTGTTGAAATGACTTTTTCTGTTAACGACAGCCCTTTTGCTGGCAGAGAAGGGAAATTTGTAACAAGCAGACATTTGCGTGAAAGATTGTTTAAAGAAGCCGATAGAGATTTAAGTTTGCGTGTTAAAGAAACAGCGACAACTGAAGCGTTTGATGTTTGTGGTCGAGGAGAAATGCATCTTTCAATTTTAATTGAAAATATGCGTAGAGAAGGTTATGAATTTCAAGTTTCAATGCCAAAGGTTTTGTACAAAACAGGTGAAGACGGCCAGAAATTAGAGCCTATCGACAAATTAATTGTTGATGTTCCAGAAGAATGCATGGGTGTTGTTATGGAAAAGATGGGCAAACGTAAAGGTGAGTTTGTTAATATGACAAGCCATAATTCAAGAATAAAAATGGAATTCTTAATTCCTTCAAGAGGTTTGTTTGGCTATAAAAGTGAATTTTTAACCGATACAAAAGGTGAAGGGGTTCTTAGCAGTGTGTTTGAAAAATATGACAATTATAAAGGCGATATTGAAAGAAGAGATATGGGAAGCCTAATTGCTTTTGAATCTGGTGATAGTATTGTTTATGGTTTATATAACGCACAAGAGCGTGGGACTTTGTTTATTGGTGCAGGAGTTCCAGTTTATGGCGGAATGGTGGTTGGTGAAAACCCTCGTGGAGGCGACCTTGTTGTTAATGTTTGCAAACGCAAAAATTTAACTAACGTTCGTTCAAGTGCAAGTGACGAGGCGTTAAGACTAACTCCTCCAAAAACTATGAGTTTGGAAGAATGTCTTGAATTTTTGAATGATGACGAGCTTTTGGAAGTAACACCAAAATCAATCAGAATAAGAAAGAAAATTCTTGACCACACAATAAGGGGAAGAGTTAATTTCCATAATAAAAACGATTAAGTGCCTATGGCACTTTTTTGTTTTAATTTTAAACATTGTATATAAAAAGTCTGTTTGATGAATGTTAAAAACAAAAATTCAAAAATGGCAATGTTTTCAAAAATAAAAAAAATTGTTGTAAATATAAAAAAAAGTTGATATAATAGGGTTATGACACAAAAAGAAGTGATAAATTTATTCAAACGATTTTTGATTGTTTTTTTGGTTGTTGGTGTGCCAATTGCTTGTGTTTTCACGCTAGCGGTAGAACTTGCATCAATTTATGTAATTTTAATTACAGTTTTGATTGTAAGTGCAGTATTTGTTTTTGAAGAATATTTATTGCATTTAAAAAATAAAAAAAGACACGAGAGAAGAAAAAAAGAAGGTAAAGAATAATGGAAGCAAAAATGTTACCACATAATTTAGATGCAGAACAGGCCTTGCTTGGTTGTATGCTGATTGATGAAAAGGTGCCACTATCAGTTTTTAGTGAAGTGAATAGTGATGATTTTTATTCTAATGCACACAAGCAAATTTTTGATGCTATGCTTGAGATATACAAAAAAAATATGCCTATAGATTTTGTAACAATCACAGATGAACTTGACAATGAAGGCATTTTGAATGAAGTTGGTGGGGTAACTTACATTACAAGTTTAACTAACAGTGTTCCAAGTTCGGCAAATTTTAAGCATTATGAGGAACTTATAAAACGAGATGCTATGCTTAGAAAACTTATTGCATCTGGTCAAAGCATAGTTGAACATACCTTTAACAGCACCGACCAAACCGAAGCATTAACTTTTGCTGAAAAAACTGTATTTGACCTAAGTCAAAAGCACGAAACTTCACATTTGGTTTCTGCAGAAACAGCTTTGAATGAAGTTATTGCAAAACTTGAGTTGATTGAAAAAGACAAAACAGCACTTGCAGGGCTTAAAACTGGTTTTTATGGCCTTGATGTGCTTACAAACGGATTGCAAAAATCTGACCTTATATTATTAGCCGCCCGACCGGGCGTTGGGAAAACCTCTCTAGCGATGAATATAATCAATCATATTGCATTAAATGGTGGAAGTTGCGCAGTGTTTTCTCTTGAAATGAGCGCGGCACAACTTATGCAAAGAGCAATTTTTTCAACTGCAATGGTTTCAATGAGCAAGGGGCTTAAAGGAGATTTAACCACAAAAGAGTGGAAACTTTTGTTAGAGGCAAAAGAAAAACTTTCAAAAGCTAAAATTTATATTGACGATAGTGCTTTAAACACACCAGTTGACATATTAAGCAAGTGTAGACGAATTCAACGAGAGCATGGCCTTGATATTGTTATGATTGACTATTTGCAATTAATGAGCAGTGGCAACAAAAAAACAGACAATCGTCAAACTGAGGTCAGTGAAATTTCGCGAAGTTTAAAGATTGCCGCAAAAGAACTTAATGTGCCAATTTTATGTTTGTCACAATTATCACGTGCCGTTGAAGGAAGAAAAGGCAATAAACCCGTTCTTTCTGACCTTCGTGAAAGTGGGGCAATTGAACAAGATGCCGATATTGTTATGTTTATTCACAACCCCGACATGTATTTGCAAGATGATGGGGCAATAAAACAAGGGATTGTAGACTTAATTTTGGCAAAACACAGAAATGGTGCTCTTGACACAGTAAAACTTAAATTTATTTCAGAGCATACAACTTTTGTTAATCTTGACAGAGATAGTAATGCTCAAAGTCTTGAAAATCAACTTCCTCCCGAAAGGAAATCAAATGTAAGTCAAAAAAATTTTGAACCTGAAAATAATAAACTTGAAAAACTTGAAGTGAGCGATGAAGAGTTAAATCAACTTGATGATATTTTTTAAAAGTGCAAATTATGCACTTTTTTATTGTCAACTCACAAGATTAAAAGAAAAGTAAGAAGAAGAAATAAGGGAACAACAAAAAAAGAAAAATTTTAAGCACAAAATAGCAAATTTTAACAAAATTTTTGAATATAAAAAAAATGTTTTCTCATACTAAAATTAATTGGAGAGAAAAATGAAAGCAACAGGAATTGTTAGAAGAATTGATGAGCTTGGAAGAATTGTAATTCCAAAAGAAATAAGACGCACGCATAAAATCAGGGAAGGCACGCCTTTAGAAATTTTTTCTGGTGAAAATGGTGAACTTGTTTTGAAAAAATATTCGCCAGTTTTGGAACTTGAGGACATAGCTTATGATTCTGTTAAAAGTGTTTTTGATGTTTTGGAGTTGGATTGTTTTGTTTGTGATAAAGATTCAATAATAAGTGTTGAAGGAACATCAAATTTTAAACGAAATTATTTACATAAGTTTATTTCGCTTGACCTTGAAAGAACAATCGAAAATCGCAAACCAATAATTCTTAATTCGTTAGACGGGGCAAATTTAATAACTCTTGTTAAAGACGAACGACCAGCATATTCTTCTTTGTCTCTTGTGCCAATTTTGTCGCAAGGAGACACTTATGGGGCAATTGGGATAATTTCAAACACGCAACTTACTAACAACGAAATTAAAATTTTGCAAACTTTTGCAAATTTTATTTCACTTCAAATTGGTTGATAAAACAATAGGGGCTATTTTTAAATTAATATTAAATTTAACACTATAAATAAAGATAAATGTTTTTATTCTATAAAATGCTTTTAAAAATTTTCTAAAAAAAGAACGCGTTGATTATTTTTTTCAATTTGTTCTCTTTTTTATTTGTTCGTTTTTGAGCAACACGCTCTTTTCGTTTTTTCTTGATTTTATACTGTCTTTTTTTGGATAAATTTTAAAAGATTTGTTCATTTAAGCTTTCTTTTTTATAAATTTTTCAACAAAATTGTTTAATATAAAAATCAAGCTCTTTTTGTTTGAAATTTTAGAAACCATAATATTTTGAAAGCTATAACACATTTTTTAAATAAAAATCTTACAAAAACACAAACTATTTTTATGAAGAAACGAACGTTTGTTTATGGCGCAATAATATTAGGTCTGGCATCTATAATATGCAAAATTATAGGGGCTATTTTCAGAATTCCTTTAACAAATCTGCTTGGCGCTGAAGGAATTGGTGTTTATCAGCTTGTTTATCCAATTTTTGCACTATGTTTGGTTGCAAGTTCAAGCGGAGTTCCTGTTGCAATTTCAAAAATAATCAGCAAGGAACAAGCAGGGGGAAATTATCGAAATATAAAATTAATTTTTAAAAATGCAATCATATTAATGCTTGCGTTTGGATTAATTTTTTCTTTGTTGATAATGGCATTATGTGTGCCAATAGCCACCTTGCAAGGAGATAGCAATTTATATATTTGTTATATTGCTTTGGCTCCTTCAATTTTGCTTGGTGCAATAATTTCATGTTATCGTGGATATTTTCAAGGTTTCGAAATTATGAAGTTTTCAGCAATAAGCCAAATAATCGAACAACTTTTTAAACTTGTTTTTGGTCTTTTATTTGCCTATATTTTTTTGAAGTTCGGATTGATTTGGGGTGTTTTTGGTGTTTTTGTTGGAATTTTTATTAGCGAATTTTTTGCATTTTTGTTTTTATTGCTATCTTTTAAGGCAAAAAATTTAAAAATAGATTATTTGCAAAATTCTAGCGAAATTTACACAAACAGACAAGCGCTAAATTTGATTTTTAAGGAAGCGGTTCCAATAACACTAACTTCAATTATAATTCCGTTGACTAGTGTGATAGACAGTTTGATAATTGTTAAACTTCTTGAGACTAATGGATTTGGCTTTGAGTTGTCGTCGAGTTTGTATGGATTAGATAGTGGGGTTGTTGCAAGTTTAATAAATCTTCCAAGCGTGATTGCGGTTTCTATTGGGGCAAGTTTAATGCCTTCAATAAGCAACAGTTTTGCACTCAAAAATGAAAAAGACATTTTGTTTAAAAGCAGGCTTGCAATAAAAATGGTTTGGTATTTCACTTTGCCATGTATTGTATTGTTTTTCTTTTTAAGCAAAGAAATTTGTTATTTTTTGTATGGGAACTTAAATATGGCATTGTTTGACCAATTGCTTGTTGCTTCATTAATGTTAAGAATAAGCAGTTTTTCAATTGTGTATATTGCATTAAATCAAGTTTTAACAACGATTTTGCAAGCGGTTAATGAAAGTTATTATAGTTTTTATGTTTTATTGCTTGCAAGCATCATTAAAATTATTTTAACTATAATATTAGTTACAAATATTAGCATTAACATATATGGACTTGTGATAAGTGATGTTGTTGCATTCGCTTTAGCGTCTTTATTAAACTTAAAAAAAGCAAAACAAAAAATAAGATTAAGTTTTAGTTTTTATGAAATTTTGATTGTCCCTCTTGTTTCTTTAATTTTAATGACAACATCAATAATATTATTTAAAATTTTTATGTTGCAAAATTTGAATAGACTTTTGATTTTGTTAACTGTTTTTGTCAGTTTTATAATTTATTTGCTTTGTATTATTATTCTTAAAGGTTTTAACTCAAAAGAAATAAAGAACACAAAATTATTAAATTTTATAAAACATAAAAAATACTAAAATTTTGTGGACAAAATATAAAAAAAATTATATATTTTTATCATGATAAAACTTGAAAATGACTTAATTTTGGCACCTATGGCAGGTTATAGCGACATAGGATTTAAATGTTTGTGTGAAAAATATGGAGCTGGGCTTACGGTTAGTGAAATGATAAGCGTAAAAGCATTATATTACGGAAGCGAAAAAACCGATAAAATGTTGCAAACAAATGGGCTTAAAAAGAAAAAGGCAATTCAACTTTTTGGAAACGACCCAAAAATTTTTGAAAGTGTTATTAAAAGCCAAAAGTTTGATAATTATGATATGATAGACATCAACATGGGTTGCCCTGCGCCAAAAATAATAAAAAATAAAGAGGGGTCATATTTACTTAAAGACCTTGTTTTGTCAAGTGAAATAATTAAAGCCTGCAAAAAAAGCACAAACAAGCCAATTTCGGTTAAGTTTCGTTCAGGGTTTGATAACGAGCATATAATTGCAACAGAATTTGCAAAAATGTGTGAAGATAGTGGGGCTGATTTAATTACATTGCATGCCAGAACAACAGAGCAAAAATACACGGGCAGTGCAGATTTGGAGTTAATAAAAAAAGTTAAAGATTCTGTTAAAATTCCTGTGTGTGGAAACGGCGATGTTAAAGATAAAGAGAGTTATCAAAGAATGAAACAAACAGGTGTTGATTTTGTGATGATAGGACGAGGAGCAATTGGCAATCCTTATGTTTTTAGTGATATTTTGGAAATTCCACACGAAAAAATGTTGTTTGAAGATATTAAATTTCATTATGAAAAAATGCGAGAAGTTTATTCTGAGCATGTTGTAATCAATAATATGAAAAAGCATTTAGCATTTTATTTGAAAGGATATAAAGGTTATAAAGAGTTTTTGAAGGAAATTTTTGAAGTTACAACAATAAATAAGGCTCTTAAAAAATTAAAAGATTTTTTAAATTTTGATAATTTATC